>DASYBH010000262.1:0-5211 GCA_036500885.1 Candidatus Dormiibacterota bacterium | reverse complement strand
ACAGCTTCGACTGGGACGTCCTCGACTTCTACAACTGGCGGTTCATGGGCTTCGGCACGGCCACCGTGACGAACCCCGACGGTTCGACGAACGTCCACCAGTACCCGGGCACGCAGGGCCGCGGCGTCTACAGCACAAGCGATCCCATGGAGGGCACCTCGTGCCAGGCGGCGGGCGCCTGCAACGTGTCCCCCTGGTGGCTACCGGCGAACGCCGAGCACGGCCGGGAGATCGAGCTCGACCGGTACAACCCGGACGGCTCCCTCCAGCAGGTGACGAAGACCCAGTACCAGGCCGTCTGCCCGCCCGCGGGCGTGGCCGGTGACAAGGCGGGCAACCTGGTCAGCGAGCTCGACCCCCTCAACCCCGTGGCGGTCTGCGACGTCGCGCCCACCCAGGTCGACCGGTACTTCGTGAACGGGGGAAGCCAGAGCACGGCGCCGCACCAGACCACCACGTACGCGCTCGACTCGTACGGGCGGGTCACGAGCGCGACCGAGAGCGCCAACGACGGCGGGGGCGCCGGCAGCCCGACGACGATCGTGGAGAAGACGTCGTACGCGACCACCGACAGCGTCTCCACCACCGCGACCTCGGCGACCGGCCAGTACCTGATCGACCTCCCGTCGTTCCGCGACGTGGAGGACGGCGCCGGCAACCGCTCCCGCTGCGCCGCCGCAAGCTACGACACCGTCGGCCGGGTGACCCTGGCGACCGGGTACGCGAGCTGCGGGACCGCCGCGAACGGGTTCACGCCGGCCGGCCCGATCAGCACGTTCCGCACCTACGACGACTCCGGCAACGTGCTCGGCACCGATTCCCCCGACGCGGTGGCCGGCAACACCGCCCATCAGGGCTGCACGGTCGGGACCGGCGCCTTCAGCGTCTGCACCCCATTCGACGGCACCTTCGGCACCGGGCCAGTCTCATCGACCAACGCGCTCGGCCAGGTGTCCGCGACCTCCTACGGAGGGCAGGCCGTCGCCGACGACAGCGGGCGCGGCTACGGCGCCGCCTGGATCGGCGGCGTGACGCCCGGCGCACAGGGCCTGGTGCCGGGCAACGGCGACACCGCGATGAGCTTCGACGGCGCCACCGGGGACGTCGACACCGGCGCCACCCAGGCGTCGGCGACGTCCTACAGCGTCGAAGCCTGGATCAAGACCACCTCCACCGCCTCCAACCTGGCCATCGTCCAGGACCGCGGGGGCAGCCTGAACGCCGGTCCCGGCAAGAGCCTGACCCTGGGCCTGAGCTTCAACTTCCTGCCCACGGCGACCGGCGCGCCGTTCTTCATGCTGGACAGCGACAGCACCGCCATCGGGGTGTGGTCGCCGGTGCCGGTCAACGATGGCAAGGCGCACCACCTGGTGGGAACGTGGTCCGGCGCCGCGGGGGCCGCCGTGTCCCCGTCGCAGTTCACGCTCTACGTGGACGGCGTCGCGGTCCCGGTCAACACGCTGAACGCGGGCTCGGCGACGGCGCCGCTGAGCGGGTCCGGCGGGACGAAGATCGGCCGGCACGACGCCTGGGGCACCAGCTTCGCCGGGACCGTGGGCGACGTGGCTGTCTACCGGTCGGCGCTGCCCGCCGCGCGGGTGCAGGCCCACGTCGCTGGCGGCGCGGGCTACCAGGCGGCGGTCCTGGCCGACTCGCCGGCCGCCTACTACCGGCTGAACGAGGGGCCCGCGCAGGCGGCGGCCACCACCGGGTTCGGACTGTGGCCGACCGCGACCACCGACCCCAACCACCAGACCACGACGTTCACATATGACGCGCTGGGCCGGGAGACGGGCGTGACCCTGCCTGGCGAGACGGCCGGCCTCACCACGCAGGGCAGGGCATACACGTTCTGGTGCTCGGGCACGGCCGCCCAGGCCCCCTGCCTCGAGGTGGACAAGACCAAGCGGCTGAACAACACCACGACCGTGACCGGGCGCGCGTTCTACGACGGGCTGGGCCACCTGGTCGAGACCAGGGTCCCGGCGCCCGGCGGCCAGGACGTGGTGGAGTACTCGTTCTACGACCAGTCCGGCCGCCTGGCCTTCCACAGCGTGCCCTACTTCGTGGGGGCGTACTCCGGCGGCCCGGGCGCGAGCGCATACTCGATCCCCGACAGCAGTCAGGCCGGCACCACCTACGCCTACGACGGCGTGGGCCGCGTCACGAGCGTGACCGACGCGCTCTCGCACCGGAGTACGACGGCCTACTCGACCGTCTGCGGAGCCGCCGGCGCCGACTCGGCCTGCTACCAGCAGATCCTCGCGGTGGACGCCAGCGGCCACCAGGGCGGCACGCTCGTGGACGCCCTGGGCCGGATCGACTACGAGCAGCGCTACACGGGCGCCTCCACGTACGCCCTCTACGCCACGACGAAGTACACGTTCGACGCGGCCGGCGACCTGGTCCAGATCCTGCACCCGGACGGGGTGACCAGGACGACCATGCAGTACGACGGGAGGGGTCGCAAGACGGCCACGACCGATCCCGACCTGGGCACGCAGACCTTCGCCTACGACCAGGACGGCAACCTGGTCCAGTCGGTGGACGCACGAGGCGCGGCGGGGACCAGGTTCATGGGCTACGACGGGCTGGACCGTCCGCTCTGGCACAACACGACCAACAGCCCGACCGGCGCCTACTACACGTACGCGTACGACAGCACCGCCGGCGGCAACTCCGGCGCCGGCCGGCTGACCGGCGAGGGCTTCACGAACGGCTCGCTGTCCGGCGCCTACGGCTTCACGTACGACGCGCGCGGCCGTCAGGTCGGCGCCACGCTGACCGTCGGCGGCGCCAGCTATCCCGCGCAGACGGCGTATGACGACGCCGGCAACGCGCTGAGCCGGACATACCCGGACGGGGAGACGGTCAACAACAGCTACACCGGCCAGGGGTGGCTCAGCGGGGTCAGCACGCAGCAGGGGAGCACGACCACCAGCCTGCTCAGCGGCGCGAGCTACAGCGGGACGGGCGGCGCGTTCGGTGACATCACGGGGGCGAACCTGGATGGCGTCACGTACACGTACGCCAGCACGGAGGACCTGCTGAACCGGACCACCGACCAGAAGGTGACGAAGAGCAGCGGCGGGGCTACGATGTTCGATCAGTCGCGGACGTTCGACGCCGCCGGCAACGTGAGCACGGCCAGCACCACGCTGCCCACCGGCACCGACAACCAGGCCTTCTGCTACGACGAGCAGAACCGCCTCACCTGGGCCGGCTCGACCGGTACCGCGCCCTGCACGGGGACCGCGGTCACGGCCGGGACGCTCACGCCGGCCCAGTACACGCAGAGCTTCAGCTACGACACGCTCGGCCGGCTGAGCACGGGTCCGCTGGGCAGCTACGTCTACGGCGATGCCGCCCACACGCATGCGGCGACGGCGGTCGGCACCGCCTACACGGCCAGCTACGACGCGGCCGGGAACATGGCCTGCCGGGCGCCGAGCGGCGCCAGCACGTGCGCAGGGAGCTCACCGACCGGCGCGCAGCTCAGCTACAACTCCGAGGGCCAGCTCGTGGCCTGGCAGGGCGGGGGCGCCAGCCGCCAGTTCCTCTATGACTGCCAGGGCCGGCGGGTCGCCCAGCAGGTGACCCAGGGCGGCACGACCGCGACGACCGTCTACGTGGGCACGCTGGAGGCGGTCACCACTTCCGGGAGCACGACGACTACGAGGACGTACTACCAGGCGGCGGGCAGGCAGATCGCCACGGCCCTGAGCGGCGTGTTCACCTACCTGGTTTCGGACGGCCTGGGCAGCACGACCGCGGCGCTGAGCGCCAGCGGGGGCGCGGTGGCGAGCCAGCTCTACCTGCCCTACGGCGGCGTGCGCTACCAGAGCGGCGCCATGCCCACCGACTACGGGTTCACGGGCCAGCGGGCGGACGCGGTGAGCGGGCTGGACTACTACGGCGCCCGCTACTACGACCCCGCGGCCGGCCAGTTCACGAGCGCCGACACGGTCGTGCCGGGCAGCGGCTTCAACCTCTTGGGCCTGTCGCGCTACGCGTACACGCGCGGGAACCCCACCTCGCGAACGGACCCGACCGGCCACGACGACTTCGGCGGCGGCGGTGACTTCGGCGGCGGCGGTGACTTCAGCGGCGGCGGCGGCGACTTCAGCGGCGGCGGCGGTGACTTCAGCGGCGGCGGTGACTTCAGCGGCGGCGGCGGCGTCGACACCAGCGGCGGCGGCGGCGTCGACACCAGCGGCGTCGACACCGGGACGACCGACACGAGCGGCGCCGACACGAGCGGCGCCGACACGAGCGGCACCGACACGAGCGGCACCGACACGAGCGGCACTGACAACAGCACGACTGATACGAACTCGACCGACACCACGACGACGGACACGAGCAGGACGGACACCAATACGGACGGCCAGTCCACCAAGCCGGCGGAGCAAACCGACAAGCCGCAGCCGGCCAGCCTGGACAAGGGCCAGAGCATCGAGAGCGGGAAGGACGCGATCGACAGGGCCATGGGAGCCCCGATGAGCCTCACGACCGGAATTCAGCTGGGCATCGCTGCCTACATCATCGGCAGCCTCGGCGTCTCCACCGCCATCGCCGGCCTCGATTCAATCGCCGTCGCGGTCGGCATCGGGGCTCTCGCCGCCGGCGGCGCTGTCTTCCTCGGCGGCATAGTCCTGCTGGGCGTCGGCGTCGCCTTGGGGGTCGTCGCAGCCGGCATGGGCTTCCAGGCCGCCAGGGGCTTCTTCGGCTTCTGACACGTTTCGGCCCCTCCCCCCTCGCGGGGGAGGGGCCGATTGAGGCCCGTCGAGCCCGGCCGTCGCGATTGACCTGGGCAGAGTCCAGGGCGCTCGCACTCCGGCACGTGTACGGGCGCTGTGCGGGCGGTGTGTGGGCCATGTCACTGGTACCCCGGGGCTGCCGCGAGTTGAATGAGCGGTGCCCCGGGTGGCCCCAGGGTGGACGCGGGCTCGGGCCGGCGTCCGGTTCCTCCGGTGGGTCGCGTGGATGGAGGTCCTGGCATGGCTGGCTCACTCTCGCACGGCGGCACGCAGCGCAGGCTGGCGCCGCGCATCGCCGTCCATCTCGTCGTCATCGCGGCGCTCATGGCCGGGGCGCTGCCCGGGCAGGCGGGCACCGCCCTCGCGGCCGGCGGGCTGGCGTCCCGGTCGCCCTCGCTGCCCGTGTCCTTCCCGGCGCCGATGCCGGCGCCCGCGGGCGCGTCGACCCACC
>DASYBH010000261.1:0-31356 GCA_036500885.1 Candidatus Dormiibacterota bacterium | reverse complement strand
GGCCAGACAGCGGTTGCTTGCCCAGCTCGTCGCCAGCCGTCAGCGGCAGGCCATCAGGTGTTCGGACTCCCACCCATCTGGGGACCTGCGTGCGCGGCGGCTGAGGAGAGCGGCCGGCCCACGCACGGAGGTCCGGCCGCTCTTCGGACCGCTACCGGCTGCGGGGTAGACCCAGGACGCGCTCGGCCAGGATGTTGCGCAGCACCTCCGAGGTGCCGGCCTCGATCGTGTTGGCCCGCGAGCGGAGGAAGCCGTACTGCCAGCGGTTGCCGTTCTCGACCTGGCCGCCCGGGCCCATCAGGTCGATCGCGGTCTCCTGCATCCGCTGGTTGAGCTCCGAGTAGAACAGCTTGATGATCGAGCCCTCCGGCCCGGGGATGCCGGTCTTCATGACGCTGGTCACGGCCCGCTGACCGACGAGCTGCAGGGTGCGCGCCTCCACGTAGTGCCGCGCGATCGCCTGCCGGATCAGCCGCTCGCCGCCGCGCCCGCTCCCGCGCGCATGGTCGATCAGCTCGCGGACCGTCACGGAACCCTGGTTCGCCAGCGTCGTGCCGAGGGTGCCCCGCTCGTGCAGGAGCGTGGTGATGGCGACGTCCCAGCCCTGGCCGGGCCTGCCCAGCACCTGCGACTTGGGCACCGCGACCTGGTCGAAGAAGACCTCGTTGAACTCCGCCTCACCGGTGATCTGGACCAGCGGCCGGACCTCGACGCCGGGGCTCTTCATGTCGACGATCAGGTAGGTCAGGCCGTGGCGCGGGTTGGCCTCCTGGCGCTCGCGCGTGAGCAGCAGGCACCACCGCGACACGTGGGCCAGGGTCGTCCAGACCTTCTGCCCGGTCACCACGTAGTGATCACCCATGTCGACGGCCCGCGTCTGCAGGGCGGACAGGTCGCTGCCGGCGTTGGGCTCGCTGAACCCCTGGCACCAGATCTCCTCGGCGCTGAGGATCTTCTCCAGGTAGCGACGCTTCTGCTCCTCGGTGCCGTGGGCGATGATGACCGGACCGCCCATGCCCAGGCCGAGCACGTTGATGGGCCCTGGCGCCCGAGCCTCGACCATCTCCTGGCTCAGGATGACCTGCTCCATCAGCGTCGCGCCGCGGCCGCCGTACTCCTTCGGCCAGTTCATGCCGATGTACCCGGCATCGTGCAGCTGGCGCTGCCAGGCGACCCGCTGCTCCAGCCAGCTGGCGGAGGCGGCGTCCTCCGTGTCGCCGTCGGCCCACGCCGGCCGGTTGGCACGCAGCCAGTCCCGCACCTCGTCGCGAAAGGCGCGCTCAGCGGGGGTCAGATCGAAGTCCATAGGCTGACTGTACTCGACGAAAACGGCAACATGAGCGGCGATGAACGCGCAGCGAAGCGAACCCGCCGAGGCGGCCCGGTGAAGGCCGTCGTCCTGGAGCGGCTGGCCGGGCCCGACGGCATGGCGCTGGCCGACCGGCCCGAGCCGCATCCCGACGGCGCCAGCGTCCTGATCGACGTCCACGCCGCCGGCGTCTCCTTCCCGGACCTGCTGCTGTCGCAGGGGCTGTACCAGCTGCGGCCGGAGGTGCCCTTCGTGATGGGCCTGGAGAGCGCCGGGGTGGTCGTCGACGCGCCGGCCGCGTCCGGCGTGCGGCCCGGCCAGCGGGTCGTGGCGAGCGCGCTCGGGAGCTGGACGGAGCGGGTCGCGGCGCCGCCGGACCAGGTCTTCCCGCTGCCGGACCGGCTGACGATGGCCCAGGGCGCCGGCCTCCTGATGAACTACCACACCGCCCACTTCGGCCTCGTCCGGCGGGGCCGGCTGGGGGCGGGCGAGACGCTGCTGGTGCACGGAGCCGCCGGCGGCGTGGGCAGCGCGGCGATCCAGGTCGGCAGGGCGCTCGGCGCGCGGGTGATCGCGGTCGTGTCGGACGAGCGCAAGGCCGAGGCGGCGACGAGGCTGGGCGCCGACGCCACCGTGCGGTCCGGCGAGGGCTGGCTCGGGCGCGTGCGCGAGGCGAGCGGCGGCGGCGTTGACGTGATCTTCGACCCCGTGGCCGGGGACCGCTTCGACGACAGCGTGCGCGCGCTGGCGCCCGAGGGCCGCCTGGTCATCATCGGATTCGCGGGCGGCTCCATCCCGACGCTGGCCATGAACCGGGTGCTCTTCCGCAACATCGACATCGTCGGGGCCGCGTGGGGCGCGTTCCTGGAGCGGGAGCCCGGGATCAAGGCGCCCACCCACGAGGACCTGCTGCGCATGGTCGAGTCGGGCTTCGTCGACCCGCTGGTCGGGGCCGAGCTGCCGCTGGAGCAGGCGGCGGACGCGGTGCGCCTGATCGGCGACCGTCAGGCGCTGGGCAAGGTCGTGCTGACGGTGCGCGAGGAGGCGCGCTGACGTTGCGGCCGCCGGCGTGGTACATCGGGCTGGTCGCCCTGGTGGGCGCCCAGCGGGTGCGCGAGCTGGCGCTGTCACGCCGGAACGAGCGCGGCGTGCGCGGCTCGCGGGCCGCCGCGCGCACGTATCCGCTGATGGTGGCCACGCACGCGTGCCTCTGCACGCTGCCGCTGCTGGAGGTGGCGCTCCGGCGCCGGCGCCGGCGCCCGCGAGCGCCCGCGCTGTGGCTGGGCCTCCTCGGCGCGGCGACCGCGCTGCGCTGGTGGAGCATCCGCACCCTCGGAGCGAGCTGGAACGTCAGGGCGGTCGTTCCGGCCGACCTTCGGCCCGTGGCGAGCGGCCCCTACCGATTCGTCCGCCATCCGAACTACCTGGCGGTGGCGCTGGAGTTCGTCGCGCTGCCGATGGCCGGTGGCGCGACGTGGAGCGCGGTGGGGCTCTCGCTGCTGGACGCGCTCGTGCTGGCCGACCGCATCCGCGAGGAGGAGCGGCTGCTGGCCGCCGTCCCCGGCTACGAGGAGGCGTTCAGCGGCCGCGCCCGGCTGGTCCCGCGCGTGTTCTGATCGCTGTGCAGGTGCGCCAGCTCGATCGTGACGCCGGGGCCGAAGGCGATCGCCAGGCCGTCGCCCTCCACGGCCGGCAGCTGGGCCAGGCTGAACAGGATCGAGGCGGACGAGAGGTTTCCCACCTCCCGCAGCACGCGCCGGGAGAGCGCCAGTTCGTCCGGGCCGAGGCCCAGCGCGGCCTCCACGGCGTCGAAGACACGGGGGCCGCCGGCGTGGACGGCGTAGAACCGCGGGCGGTCGACGATGCCCTGCCGGGCGGTGAAGCTGGCGACCACCTCGCCCAGGCTGCGCTCGATCAGGCTCGACAGCCGCCGGTCGAGCACGACGTGGAAGCCGCCGTCCCGGAGGTCGAACCCGAGCGCGTCCGTGCTGGAGGGCAGCAGCCGGGATGCGGCGCCGCGCACCTGCAGGAGGGCGTCTGACAGCTCCGCCGCGCCGCCCATGACGGCCGCCGCGGCGCCGTCGCCGAAGACCAGCGACGCGGCCAGGTTGTCCAGCGAGCGGTCGTCGCGCTGGAACGTCAGTGAGGGGACCTCGACGGCGACGACGAGCACGCGGTCGTGGGGGAACGCCGTCAGGTGCCGGTGCGCCGCGGCCACGGCGGCCGCGCCGCCGGAGCAGCCCAGCACGGTCAGCGGCAGGCGCGTGACGTCCGGCCGCAGGCCGATCTCGGCGGCCAGGCGGACGTCCAGCGAGGGGACCATGTAGCCGGTGCAGGAGACCGAGATCACCAGGTCGATCTCGCCGGGCGCCACGCCCGCCGCCTCCAGCGCGGCGCGGCTGGCCAGCTGCGCCAGACGGGGGGCGTGCTCGGCGTAGACGCGCATCGTCTCGCCCAGCGAGCGCGGGCGGAGGAGCCAGTCCACCGGGGCGACCAGGTGGCGGGTGATCGGCGCCGGCGCGGCCGCGCGCAGACGGGGCCAGATGGCGGCGAGCAGGGACCTGCTGCCCTCCCCGTCGATGGTGTGCTCGGGCAGCGCCGTGCCGAAGCCGAGGAATGCGGCCGGCACGCCGGGCGCCCTGCTCCCACCGTCATTAACAGGGTGGGTTGCCGCCACCCGAGTGCCGGCCGTACTCTGCGGGCGCCTCCGTTCTCCCCCGGGTGGGGTGGTCTTGGGGGTGGGGGTTTGGCGCACCGCTCTCAGAATCCGGCCAGGGCAGCCCAGTCGCGGGCGCCGATGCCGCCCAGGCCGCGCGTGCCGTCGTTCACCTCCAGCAGCGACTGCAGCGCCCCCGGCCGGCGGCCCACTCCTGCCATCGCCCGGCGCGCCAGCGCCGTCGAGCCGGTCAGCGCCAGCGCGAGGGCCGTCACCGTCCGCCGCCGGCGCCAGTGCCGCGCTCGCTCGGCGCGGTACGCGGCGGCGGCCTCCGCGACCTGCCGGGCATCCGCGAGGTCGAGCGGTGCGGCCAGCAGTCGGGCGAGCGCCGCCGCCTGCGTCAGGCCGGCGGCGATGCCGTCGCCCGTCAGCGGATCGAGAAACCCGGCAGCGTCTCCGGCCAGGAAGGCGCAGCCGCCCGCGACGGTCCGCGGCCACGTCCGGAACGGCCCCGCGCCGTGCACGCGTCCCACCAGCGGCGCACCCGCCAGGTCCGGATGAGCGCGCTCCGCGGCCTCCCGATAGCTCTCCGTCACGCTCAGCCCCGGCCGGCGCAGCGCACCCCTCGAGCCGAGGATCGCCACCAGCACCTCGTCGGGACCGGACGGGGCCGCGTACACCTCGACGGTCCCCAGGAGCGTGACCACGATCTCGTCTCGGAGCGTCTCCCCGCCGGCCGCCAGGTGGCCAACCAGCGCGTACCTGGGATGCCCCGCCGGCGGCCGCGCCCACCCGAGCCAGCGGGCGACAGGCGACCGCAGGCCGTCCGCCCCCACGAGGATGCGCGCCCGAAGCACGCCCGCCTGCGTATCGACGCGCGCGCCGCCGCCGTCCAGGCTCACGCCGCGCGCGGCGCAGCCGGCGAGGAAGGTCACGCCCGCCACGGATGCGGCTCGCTCGGCCAGCAGCGCGTCGAGGCGCGTCCGGCGAACCCCGCGTCCGGGCCCGGAGCGCAGCTCGCCGCGCACCGAACCGCCGCCGAGCAGCCGGTACCGGACGCCGCCCACCCGTGGAAACCCCTCCGCGCCGAGGTCGACGCCGGCGGTGGCCAGCACCCGGACGCCGCTCGGCATCAGGCCCTCGCCGCATGGCTTGTCACGGGGAAGCTGCGCCTTCTCCAGGACGGTCACGCGCCGCCCGGCGCGGGCCAGCAGCAGCGCCAGCGTCGCGCCGACGGGCCCACCTCCGATGACGGCCACGTCGGCGTCCATCCGACCGAACCCTACCAGACGCCTTCCGACACCGGAGGGTCGATTCCGGCGGGGCGGGAGGTCAGCTCACGGTCCAGAGATGAACGATTCCGAATCCGGTGCGGTTCCCGGGCGGATGGGGCGGTGCCCGTTCGAGCGGCCGATTGTCTGAACGAGTTGCAGCACGGAGCCACGAAGGGCACGAAGACGCACGAAGGAATTTGGATCTGGCGACCGGCTGGAGCGCTTGGACTGACCTCGAAAACCTTCGTGCGTCTTCGTGCTCTTCGTGGCTTCGTGCTTCAGACCAATTCGGAATCGATCATCTGGCGGTGTGGCGGGCGCGAGACATCCATCCCCCGCGGCTGCGGGGGAGGGAGCTCCATCTGTCAGTGAGAGTTCGACCTGACGTGGTTCGCGTCCGAGTAGCCCTTGATCAGCGTGATGTGGCCCGCGTCGTTCACCTGGAAGACGTCGACCCCGTCGACCACGACGTCCCCGTCCTTCTTCGACTGCGTGATGTGGAACAGCAGGGCCGCCTCGTCGCCGGTGATGAACAGGTCGGTGACGCGAAAGTCGATCTTCTCGACCTGGCTGAAGAGGGTGTCCCAGAACGCCGCCAGCTTGTGCTTGCCCACGTTGGGCTTCGAGCCGACGGGATCGATCTGCTGGACGCCCTCCGCGAACACGCTCAGGAACGCGTGCTTGTCCTTCGTGTTGAAGCTCTGGACGTACGTCTCGACCGCCTTGCGAATCTGCGCGGCTTCAGGCATGTCTACCCTCCTTGCACTCCCACCGGAGCCCGCTCGATCTCCTGCACGAAGCGGGCCATGAACCGGTCCGTCACGGCGGGATGCTTGGCCGAGACCAGGTTGCCATCGACCACGACCTCCGCGGTCCCGTCCCCGGAGTAGATCACCTCGCCGCCGGCGTTCTCCACATCGCACACGATGTTGTGGGCGCACGTCACCTGCCGGCCGCGAATGAGATCGGGGTCGGCGCACAGCAGCCACAGGGAGTGGCAGATCGTACCGATCTTGACACCGTTGGTGCTCAGCGCCCTGCGCAGGAAGTCGACCGCGGGAGCGGTGTTCTTCCCACCCCTGTGGACGTGCTCCTGGTAGCGCAGCCGGTCCATGGCGTAGGCGCCGATCAGGATGATGCCCTTGTAGTCCGCGGGATCGAGGTCCTGCACCTCGGTCGTGACTGTCACGTGCTCTTCGACGACGCCGCTGTCGGGATTGCCGCCGAACGTCAGTTGCCTCTGGCCCCACAGGTGGGAGAGGTACTCCACCTCGTATCCCTGCTCCGGGAAGTACTCGTTGAACATCCGGTACTCGGTCTGGTCGAAGTGGTCCTCGACGAGCACCCCGATCCTGCCCTTGAACGGGGACGGAGACGTCACAGCTTCACACCGATCGGCTGGTACAGCTCCAGCGGGTTGAAGAACGCCTTGACGTCCTTGATCTTCCCCTTCTCGATGCGGAAGATGTTCATGCCGTGCACCTGGATGTGGTGCCCGGTCGGCGCCGCGCCCGCGAACTCACCGTTGTGCGTGCCGGTGATGGTGAACAGGGCGGCGACCTTGCTCCCCTCCTCGACCGTGTCCTCGACCTTGAACCTGCGATCCGGGAAGCCGCGATACCAGCGGAGCGCGAACTGCTTGTACTGGTCGATGCCATGGATGCCGTCGGGTGAGATCGGGTTGTGGAAGACCACGTCCGTCGCGAGGATCTGGTCCGCCACGTCCAGGTCTCCCGGGGTCGTGAGGAACTTCTCGTAGTACAGGTGCACCAGCCTGGTTCCGTCTCCAATCATGGCTCTTGGTCTCCTTGGGTCAACGGGCGTCCCGAACGCGCCTACAGGCCCTTCTTCGCCCAGTCGGCCACTCGCTCGCCGATCACGAAGCAGGTGAGGTTCGGGTTTCCGCTGACGTGGTTGGGCATCACGGAGGCGTCGGCGACCCGCAGGTTGTCCAGGCCGTGCACGTGGCAGTACTGGTCGACCACCGCCGTGGAGTCGCTGCTGGGGCCCATCTTGCAGGTGCCGACCGGGTGCCACAGGGTCGCGGAGTGCTCCTTGACGTACTCGAGCAGCGCCTTGTCGTTCTTCACCTGCTCCGGCGTCAGCGTGTCCGCCATCCCCGCGGCGAGGTCCTGGACCGGCTTCGACCTGGCGACCTCCCAGCACAGCCGCACGCCCTCCAGCGCGATCTGCCTGTCCTCCGGCTCGCCGTAGGAGTTCAGGAAGATGTCCGGCTGCTTGTGCGGGTCCACGGTCTTGATGGAGACCTTGCCCCGGCACTTCGGCTTCTGCAGCACGCTCATGACGCTGATCGGCCGGTGCGTGATCGGCACATAGCGGCTGACGAAGTACATCTGCATGTTGTTTTCCTGGTTCGTGCCGGGTGAGGTGTACCGGACGATGATCTGCACGTCCGGGTCGTCGAGGCTCGTGACGTTGGCCTTGGGCACGATGCCGACGGTGATCTGCTGGTGCTCGATCAGGTTGGCCCCGACGTGGGGCTGGTCGAGCACCTGCTTGATTCCCAGCCTTCGGAGCTCGGCCCTCGGCCCCACACCCGAGCGCAGCAGCACGGCCGGGGTGTTGAGCGCGCCGAGCGACAGCGTGATGTTCTCGCCGTAGATGCTCTGCACCTGTCCGCCGGCCTCCACCTCGACGCCGGTCGCGCGCGTCCCGTCGAAGAGGACGCGGTTCACGAGCGCACCCGGCCGGATGGTCAGGTTCAGGCGCTCCCGCGCCTGGCCCAGGTAGGCGACCGCCGAGGAGACGCGCAGGTTCCCGCACCGGTTCATGGGAATCGGCCCGACGCCGGAGCTGCGGGGGTCGTTGTGGTCCGCGACGTAGGCGAAGCCCTGTGCCAGGCAGGCCTCCAGGTACGCCTTCTGAAGAGGCACGAGCTCGTGGTCGCGCCAGCGGACGATCGGCGTCGGACCGCCCTTGCCGTGGTACGGGCCCTCCTCGTCCTGGTCGTCCTCGATCTTGATGAAGTAGGGCAGGACCTTCTCCCACGCCCACTCGTCGTTCCCCCACGCGGCCCACTCCTCGAAGTCGGCCGGGATCCCCCGCAGCGCGATCGCGCCGTTGATGGCCGAGCAGCCGCCGGTCACCTTGCCGCGGGCATACTCCATCGTGCGCCCGGGCACGGCCTCGGCGGTGTAGCCCCAGTCGTGCTTCTCCACAGAGACGGTCCGCGCGTTGGCGATGTCCTCGGGGAGCTGTTCGACCTCGGGAAAGTCCGGGCCCGCCTCCAGCAGGAGGACGGAGCAGCCCGGATCCTCAGAGAGCCGGGTCGCAAGGACCGCGCCGGTCGAGCCGCCCCCAACTACGATGTGGTCGTACTTCATGTGTTTCCTCTCCACTCAAGACGATCGCCGCGACTGCTGAAGCTGAGCGTTCGTCGCCGGGCGTCGCGAGTCCGTCCGGCATCCGCAACGTATCCGTCCGGGGGTCGACCGTCTTGAGTAGGCTGGCCGGCGGAAAGCCGGATCGGCAGGTGGATTACTCACATCTCGGCCGATGGCTGCGGATGCGCCCGGAGCGCGCTACTCAGAACGCCGGTGTGACGTCCCCGGGGGGGCGGGGGAAGGGGCTCGTATCGTATCCTGGGCGCACTGGCACGGCCGGGGCGTCCGGCTCGACACGTCAGCGGTGCGATGCGTTGACTGGAGAACTGTCGACGCGTGCTCAGGTGGTTACGCTCGAACGGTCCCGCTGTCATCCGGGGGGTTGAGGAGGACGTCCGTGATCCAGGTCGCCGACCGAGAGAAGCGCACGCAGATGGCCAGACCGGCCCACGCGACAGACCACCGGCGCTGGTTGGTGCTCGCGGTCGCTCTGACCGGCACGTTCCTCGTGATCGGTGGCGTCTCGATCGTCAACCTGGCCATGCCGTCCATGCAGCGCACGCTGAACGCCAGCTTCGGTGAGATCGAGCTGGTCGTCGCCGCCTACACGCTCGTCTACGCGATCTTCCTCATCGCCGGCGGGCGGCTGGGCGACATCGTGGGGCGAAAGCGCGTGCTGATGGCGGGCCTGGCCATCATCACGATCGGGCTGGTCGCGGGCGGCCTGGCTCCCAACGCCACGACGCTGATCGGCGCGAGGGTGCTCCAGGGATTCGGCTCCGCTCTCCTCTACCCGCAGATCCTCTCGATCATCGAGGAGACCTTCGAGGGCGGGGAGCGCAGCCTCGCGCTCGGCCTGTTCGGCGCGACGATCGGGGTCGCGCTGGTGGCCGGCCAGCTGATCGGGGGAGTCCTCATCCAGCTCGACCTCGGCGGACTGGCGTGGCGGCCGGCGATGCTGGTCCTCGCGCCGGTCAGCACGGCGGCCCTCGTCGCCGCGGCCGTCGTCATGAGCGACACGCGCTCCGAGGGGCGGCCCACGCTCGACTACGGCGGCACCGTCATCCTCGGCGCCGCGCTGGCGCTCCTGATCCTTCCGCTCCTCATCGGCCGCGAGGCCGGCTGGCCGCTCTGGCTGGTGGCGATGCTGGTGGCCTCGTTCCCGGTCTTCGCCCTCTTCGTCTGGTACGAGGGGCGCGTCGAGCGAACGGGCGGGCATCCGCTGCTCACGCTGGGGCTGTTTCGACAGAGGGCGTTCGCCACGGGGATCGCGATCGGCCTGGTGTACTTCGTCACCGCCCTCGGCTTCTTCGTCTACACGTCCGTGACCCTCCAGATCGGCCTGGGCTTCACAGCGCTGCAGGCCGGCCTCGCCTCGGCGCCCTCAGGGGTCGCCTTCTTCTTCGCCTCGCTCGTGGCGCCGCGGCTGGTCCCCGGACTGGGACGGCACGTCCTGAGCCTGGGATACGTCATCCTGCTGGCCGGCATGCTGGCGATCCTCGCCAGCGTGCACGCCGCGGGCACCGGCCTGACCGTCTGGACGCTCGCGCCCGCCCTGCTCATCGTCGGCACCGGCCAGGGGCTCGCCGTCTCGACGTTGATCGGCGCCGTGCTCTCCGGGATCCGGCCGGAGGACACCGGAGCCGCGGCCGGAGCCCTGACGACCTCGTTCCAGCTCGGGCAGACGCTCGGCATCGCACTGGTGGGCATGGTGTTCTTCCTCGCCGTGGGCGCCGAGCCGGCCGGCACGTCGCATGCGACCCGCTACCTGTTCGCGTACCAGGTCACCCTGCCCCTGCTGGCCGGGCTCGCGATCCTGTTGCTCCTCCTCGTCTTCCTGCTGCCACGCCCTGCTCCCGTCGCGAGGTCGAACGTCTTCCTGGAGCGGGCGCCCAGCCACCTCCACGGCCTGGTGCACTCGTTCTACTTCGCGACGGGCGGGCGCGCCGGCGATCACCTGATGGAGCACATCCTTCGGCACCACATGGCCGAGACCCTGCACCACGAGGCCTCACTCGGAGCGCTCCAGGTCGAGGAGACGCCGCGCGAGACGGGTGAGTTCCTGGTGCACCAGTTCGAGCACCCCGGACACAGCCCGACCTGGCACCGATACCTGCTCGAGGAGGCGCTCGTCGTGGGCGCCGGCGGTCCGATCCCGCACGAGACCGAGCGGCGCGCGGTGATCGATCGCCAGGTGGCGGAGGTCCGGGACCGGCAGCGGGAGCGTCTCATCGACCCCGAGTTCGACGCCGCCGCGCTGCGGCTGATGGCCTTCGCGCTCACCCACTGCCCGCAGCTGCTGCCCCAGATCACACGCATGACCACGGGCCACGCGCCCGACTCGCCAGAGTTCCATGAGCAGTGGGACCGCTTCCTGCGGCAGCTGGGAGCCCGACTCTCGAGCAGCGACTGATCACCGCCGTCAGAAGCGATCGAGTGGGAATATCCGCGGCGCGATGGCGGAGTTCAGCTGCAGCAGGACGAGGATGGTGATGCTGACGTAGGTGTTGATGACACAGAATGCCACCGCGATCGCGTAGAGGGTCTGCGCGATCACGATGCGCCGCTGCAGCGCATGGCGCAGGTCGTCGGTCGTCTCCTCGTTGACCAATCCCGCACGCTCCGCGTACCGCCAGCTGGCGATGAGCGTGAACCCGAGGAAGAGGAGGTTGAGCCAGTACAGCACCAGGGCGACCCGGAACGTGATGAACGCGGCCAGCAGACCCGTCGAGAACGGCATCAGCGACACCCCGAACAGGAACGCGAGGTGGATCCAGGTGAGATAGCGATTGCTGCGCTTGAAGTGGCTGAGCTGCGTCTGATGGCCGACCCAGAACATGCCGAGGGTCAGAAAGCTCAACAGGTACGCGAGCACGTTCGGCGCCAGTCCGCCAAGGGCGCTCCAGAGCGCCTGGTCCGGCACCAGCGAGCCAGCCGCCCACAGCGCCTGGACCCGCGCCAGCGAGTGGAGCGCTTCGCCGGCGGGAACGTGGACGTCGAGTACGAGCAGCGTCATGGCAACTGCGAAGATGCCATCGCTCAGGGCGCCCAATCGCTCGATGCTGTGCCCAGCGATATGGTGATAGTAGACGCGCTTTCTCATCGGTTCCTCCCCAGTACCTCGGGTTCACCCCGTATGCACCGGCCCAGCATAGTCCGCACAGGACCCCAGGACCGCCGTCAGGTGTTCGTCCAGGGAGGGCAGGGAAGGGGGTTGCTCCCTCTCGCGCCGCGGCTGGACGAACAATCCCCCACCCCAAACCTCCCCCGAACACGGGGGAGGTTGCCAGAAACCGGACCGCGCCCCCTACTGGCTCGCGGCCGCCAGATTGCGGAAGCGCGGGCCGTAGAAGACCGGCTTGTCGAGATCGGTGTATGTCGACAGGAACGGGTACTCGTCAGGGTAGAGACGTGGCAGCTCCGCGATCACCGGGGCCGGCACGTGGTACCGCATGATGTTGAAGCAGGACAGGACCCGAAGGTCGGTCATGCCCTTCACGGCCTCGCCGAACGTCGGCCACAGGGTGTCGACCGGACCGTTCCACATGGCGTCCAGCTGGGCCATGATCCCCGTGTACACGGTGTCGAAGGCCGTGAGGTCCCTGGACACCGCCTGGCCGTTCGGATCGCGCGCCAGGATGCGCGCGTACCCGTCGGCGGGCACCGCGAGCGTGTTGACGACGACCGGCCAGGTGATCTTCGTGCCCTTGAAGAACTGCGCCTCGTTCTTGCGGTTCAGCGGCACCGGCGGGTTCGGTTCCTGGTACCGCGCGCCGTACCACAGCTCGGCGAACTTGCCGTAGTGCGACTCCTCGTTCTCGTACTCGGGTCCCGCCTGGATGGTGCCCGAGGTCGATCCCTCACCCTGGGCGAGGATCTCGTCGATGGCCCGGTCGAGCAGGTCGACCGGATCGATGCCGGGCGTTGGGCTGATCGTGGTGAACCCGATGTTGTCCCCCACCTGGTTGGCAGTGCCACCGGCCGTGAACGCCTCCCTCACGGCGTCCGCGTTGGCGACGATGGCCTCCTTGATCGCGGTGTAGAGCCGGCCGATCGTCGGGTAGCCCTCCTTGCGGTGCTTCTCCGGCAGCAGGAAGAGGGGCGCCTCCAGGCGCATGAAGTTCTGCAGCTGCCGCGGGGAGAGCCTGGCCAGGCCGGCCTGCAGGTCCGGCTCGGCGCCGCCGGGCAGACCGTGACACGGGTAGCCGGGATCGAGGTCCTTGATGCGGGGCGAGCCCCCGATCGCCGCCAGCATGTTGGCGGCGATGGCCATGTGCAC
Source organism: Candidatus Dormiibacterota bacterium (assembly GCA_036500885.1). GTDB lineage: Bacteria > Chloroflexota > Dormibacteria > Dormibacterales > Dormibacteraceae > CF-161. The sequence continues at coordinate 18,494 of DASYBH010000261.1, read as the reverse complement.
CATCTCCTCCATGACCACGCTGCGGATGGCGTTGTAGGTCGGGTAGTTCTGCACCTCCAGCGAGAACATCGCGGCGAGGTACAGCGGCAGCGTCGAGTGTTCCAGGGCGATCGCCGACTGGAGCGCCTCGTGCAGCCAGGCGATGTCCCGGTTGGCGGGTTCAGTTGCGATCTGGTCCACGACGACGGACATGACGACCTCCTTTTCGTCCAGAGTCGGCGGGTCGCCGCTGGCGGGAGCGGGCCGGCGAGGCGGCGCACCGCCGCCTCACTGGCCCACGCTCCCTGGCGCATGTGCGGCACCGCCGCGATAGGGCGCGCTCGCCGCCCCGCTAACCCCCGATCCCGCCAGGAAACTTGCCGGTCCGAACCCACTCTTCGATCGGTTCCCTGTCGCTCACGTCGACGTACTCGATCCGCGCGCCCAGCAGGTCCGGCGCGGTGATCAGCGCGAAGGGCGGTGAGGTGGCGTCCATGCGGAACAGGGCATCGACGCCGACGCCCCGCTGCCGCAGGCGCTCCAGCCGGCCGGCCATGTCGGGTTCCCAGATGCCGAAGTAGAGGATCCTGCCGGCGTTGGCGACGGAGATGATCCCGTCGCCATTGGCCTGGATCAGTTCGTAGTACGGTGGCGCGGTCATCGAGAACGCGCACACCAGCTCGAAGTGGTGCGGATGGGGGTCCTCGAGCCGCGGAACGTCGAACGTAGCCGGCTCGGTGAACCGGATGCCCAGCACGTCGGAGTAGCACGCCACGGCTCGTTCCAGGTCCGGGACCACCACTCCCGCGTGGAAGTAGGACTGAGCGGATGGCGGCGCCGGCAGCACGTCTCGATACGTCACGACCTCGGGCGGCTTCCGCAGGCACTCCAGCAGGTGCGGAATGAAGTCCTGCAGGTACTGCGTCGTCCTGTGCTGACCGAACGCCGCCTCGTCGGCGTACTGCTCGATGACCAGGTAGGTGTGCTCGTTGTCGTTCGAGCGAACGTAGTCGAAGGTCACGCAGCCCGGTTCGTTGGCCCTGACCCTGGTCGTGAGGTCCCGCATCAGCGTTTCGACGTCGCCTTCCTTGCCCGGCTTGACGTGCTGTACTGCCGTTACCGTGATCACCTGTGCGCTTCCTGCTTCGGCTTGGGAAGCAGCATGGGCTCGAAGTAGTCCTGGAACTTGGGCTCCAGGTCCGGGTGGTAGTAGAACTCGGGCCCGCGCAGCTCGTAGATGTGCTCGCCGACCCCACCGTACGTGTCGAACATCATCGAAACGATCGTCCCGACCTCGCGACCGAAGTAATGGGCCACCATCGCCACGGTGGCGCCGTTGATGCCGTACGAGCCGGTGGCCGTCCAGATGCCCCGCTCCGGGTCGCCCTCCCACATCCGCCGCGGCTGTGGAACGTTGGTCCCCTCCGCGCGCATTCCGCGCACGACCGCGGCGACCGCCGTCACCTGCGTCTTGCCCAGGATCCCCGCCCGGTGCAGGACGCCGACGCCCGAGCAGTTGGCGCCGATCACCTTGCCGGCGGAGTGGTGTCGCTTGATCGCGTTGATGAGCTTGTGGTTCTGCGTCATCGCGCCGGATCCGACGCCGCCCGGGACGTAGAAGATGTCGAACAGGTCGTGGTCGCCGAGCACGGCGTCTGGCACCACCTGCGTACCCGTCTGCATCGTGATGTTGCCGGGCTCCATCGAGACGAGCTTGACGTCCAGCTGCCGCGGGCCGTCCGCGCGCTTCCACGGAGCGATCTGGTCACCCAGCACGAGCTTCGCACCCCGGAAGATCTCCAGCGGGGTGATGGTGTCCTGCTCGCTGGCGTTCTTGTAGCCCACGACCGCGATCGACTTGATCTCTGCCATTTCTCGTCGCCTCCTCTGGGTCGTCTGTTGCCTTCACGCCGCTCACACCGGGCGTTGCGGAGCGTCACGACTCGGTGCGGCACGAGCCACGTTAGCCCGCGACCGATCGACGATCCTGAGTAGGCTCTACCCACACAACCGCCGTGTTGCCGGCCCGATTACTCATGTCCCGCTCCCCGGTTACCGATACGGCGGCCCCGGGCCACCCTGGGAGAAGAGGGGCCCGAACCATCGTGCGCAACGCCGGCCTCGCCGGAGGCGCTGCCGCGGTCACCCTCGCGCTACCGCAACACCTGACGATCTGTGAGATTCCCAGTTCGAGAGGCATTCGTGCGGCCGCGCCCGCACGGGGCACCGCCCTGGAGGGGCCGAACGTACTGGTGGAATGCCGGCTCCTGGAGCATCTGCTAGGTTGTTCTAGTAAGCAGCCGCGGGACGGTGTTGGGTTTCAGGACCCTGTAGGGTGGTTATCGATAATTACGATCCGTGCGACACGGTGGTGCTCATCGGGAACTGGTCGGCTATGCCGGCCAACAGCCAGGCGATTCGACTCGGCGAGACCTCCATCATCAGGTGCGAGCCACGGCTCCGGGCCGTTCAGCACGCCATGAACGCCTACGATCCGGAATGGCTGATCCTCGGCGTGGGCCCGAACGACGAGGATCGTGACTCGTTCGTGCAGGCGGGGCGGCTGATATGCGCGACGCTCAAGGTGGCGGTGCTCGGGCCCGAGGGCGACCTCGCGACGGCCGAGCGCTGGCTGCGCCGGGGCTGCTCGGCATTTCTCGCTGACGAGAACCCGATCGACAGGGTGATGAGCATCCTCAGGTTCGCGCAACAGACCTCAGTCTGTGTCGTCGACAAGTGCTTCCAGGACACCTCGCAGATGCGCCAGATCCCGCCCGTCGCGAGTCTGACGAAGCGCGAACGCGAGGTGCTGCACCTGATGCGTCTGGGGCGTCGCAACCGAGAGATCGCCCAGGTGCTGGTGGTGTCGGGCAGCACCGTCGACTTCCACATCCGGAACGTCCTCGAGAAGCTCGGAGCCCGCAACCGGGTCGAGGCCATCAAGCGCGCCGACATGCTCGGAATCTGAACCCTCCTTCCAGCGGCCACCGGAGGGAGGCCGCCTCTCGATGCTACAGCCCCGCACCCCAAAACCGGCAGACTGTGTCCTGGCCCCCCAACATCCCAGACAAAGAGGGGGGTTCCGGAAGGGGTGGCCGCCCCCCTTGCCCGTCAGTCCAGCACCTGTGCGAGCGCTCGCCGGCCGGTGATCCCCAGCTTTCCGTAGGCGACCTGGAGATGGTTGTCGACGGTCCGCACGGAGAGCGTCAGGCGCTGGGCGATGGCCCGGCTCGAGAGGCCCTGTGCGGCCAGCAGGGCCACCTGTCGCTCACGCTGGGTCAGGGCGGGGGCCTTGAGGCCGACGAGGGCGGGGCTGCGGGCGCCACCACAGCGGTCCAGGAGGGAGTGGGCGGTCGTGCTGGACGAGAGCGAGCGTCCCCGCCGCCCCCTCGCGCAGTGCGCCGCCGCCGCCTCAGCCGCCGCCTCGGCCGCGAGCAGGTGGGCGCCGATCGCCTCGAACGCCGACGCCACCCGGTCGAGGCCGGCGCCGTCGCGGGCGGCCAGGGCGTTGGCGTGCGACGCGCACGCGGGGGCCAGAGGTCCGTTCACGACGCCCGCCAGCCGCTCCAGCCGGGCGGCGACCGCGGCCGCGCCGCCGAACCGCACGACGGTGTGCAGGGCGGTGATCGCGACCGCCAGGTGGCCGCGCTCCTCCGCCGCGCCGGCGGCGCCGGCCGCCAGCGCCCTGGCCCGCGAGAGGTCGCCATGGGCAGCGGCGAGCCACGCGCGAGAGAGCGCGATGTCGGCCTCGAACAGGGCGGCGGCCTGCGGGCGCAGCGCCTCGGCTCGCTCGATGGATGCCGCGGCGCCGGCGACGTTTCCGTGCAGCGCCTCCGCCTCCGCCAGCCACGCCAGGCAGCCAGGGAGGAAGCTGACGTGCCCGCAGTCGCCCGAGAGCATGAGGGCCTCGTTGAGCCAGCGCCGGGCGTCAGCGACCTGCCCTCGGTCGAGGGCGGTGCGGCCCAGCATCGTCGCCCAGCCGACCGCCGAGTGATGGTCGCCCCTGTCCAGCGCGCTCCGGTACCCGTGCTCCGACTTCCCGGCGGCGTCATCGAGCCAGCCGGCCATCCGGAAGGCGAAGCACTGGGCGGCCAGCAGGCGGCCGGGCGCGAACGGCACGCCCCCGCCCATCTGCCCGGCGGCGTGGATCCAGCGCTCGGCCGCCGCCACCGCCCTCTCCGACTGCCCGCAGGCGGCCAGTGCGAAGGCCGCCGTCATGGCGGCGGGCACGCAGGCGCGCTCGTCTCCACCCGGCCCGTCGAGGACGCTGGTCGCCGCCTGAAGCGCGCCCTCCAGCCGGCCGGAGAAGAGGAGAACGGCGGCCCGGACGGCCGTCAGCAGGTCGCGGAGCGAGCCCTCCGGGGCCGCCGCCTCCGCGGTCACGAGGACGGATTCCGCCTCGGAGGCTCGACCCACGCCCCAGCACAGCGCCTGCGCCCTCAGCGCGGCGACCCAGACACGCTCGGGTTCGCTGAGGGCCGCGAGGCGGAGCCCGGACAGGACGTCGAGCGCCTCCTGGCTCTGGCCCTGGAGGTAGAGGGACTGGGCGAGCGCGATGGCGGCCGCCGGTCCGCAGCCGGCGTCCCCGGCGGCTCGCGCCATGCGCTCGGCGAGCGGATGGTCGAACCCCGCCAGCGCGTCCCGCGCCGCGCGCAGCATCAGCTCGGGCGCCCCCCCGCCGCCTGACTCGAGGTGCCAGACCGCGATCCGCAGCGTGTCGTCGCGCCTCCTGGCGCCGGTCCTGACGAGGGCGTCGCCGAGCTGGCGGCGGATGGCGCGCCCACGCAGGACCGGGGTCCGCGCGCGCAGCACGTGCCCGTAGAGCGGGTTGGCCAGCCGCAGCGCCAGACGGCTGCCGTCCCACTGGGAGCTCAGCAGGCCGCGACGCTCCACCGAGTGCAGCGCGGCGGCGGGGAACCAGGACTCCAGGACGCGAGCCTCGAGCGGCTCACCCTCGGCCAGCACCTCCAGCATCGCCGTCTCGTCCTGGTCGAGCCGGCCCAGGCAGGACTCGACCACGTCGGCGAGTCGGGCGCTCACCTCGAGCGGGCCCTGCCAGCACCACGTGCCGCCGGCACCGGTGAGGGCGCCGCTCTCCAGGCCGGCCATGATGACCTCGCGCAGGAACAGGACGTTGCCGTGCGTCATGTTCCAGAGGAACAGGCTCGTGGGAACGCTGACCGGTCCGCCCAGCGCCGACGAGACCAGCTCCTCGACGTGGTGCTGGCCGAGGGCGCGAACCTCCAGGCGGTCGGCGAGACCCTCCTTCCAGAGCGCGGTGATCGCCTCCGGCGCCAGCTCGCCCGTCCGCAGCGCGGCCACGACGAAGACCTGTCCGGTGCCCGCGAGCTGCTGGACGAGCGCGGCCGACACGTCGTCCATGAGGTGGGCGTCATCGATCGCCAGCACGAGGCGGCGGCCCTGCGCCCGCGCGCCGAGCGACCTGGTCACCCGGCCGAGCAGGGCGAGCGGGTTGGCGGGGGCCCTGCCGGCGGGCAGCAGATGGGCGAAGGCGCCGAGCGGGATCGTCGTGGCGGCGCGGTTCGTCGTCAACCAGTACGCGACGTGGTCTCGCTGCTCGATCTCGCCGATCGCCTCTCGCACCAGGCGGGTCTTGCCCACGCCCGCTCCGCCGGCGAGGACGAGCCCGGCCCGCCCGCCGTCGAGCGCCCGCCGGATCCCGGCGAGCTCGGCGTCCCGTCCGACCAGGCGCCAGTCCGCGGTGTCCGGCGGGGCCGCGACGTCCATCGCGGTGGTTGCGACCGGGCTCTGCCCGATCATCGCCGCGTCTCAGGACCCCTGTCGTACCGCCGCCGGATGTCCGGAATTCCGGACGCCCCGCTGCCCTGCATCGTCATTCCGGAAAAGGATCTGTCCGCACGACCCACACCTCCACAACGTTGTCAGAGCCGATCACCGAGCGTCAAGGCCGCCGATCTGTCACCGCCGCGATAGATTGGTGCATGGTCAACGAGATTCACTGCTGCCGCAGCCAGCAACACTAAGAATCAATCGTAAAGAAAGTGTCTGCGGAGGAACCCGATCCTGCTCGGCCTGGCGGTCAGAGACGATGCCGCGCCACGGTTTCCCGTGCGCTGCGAACGGGCCAATGGATGCCGGCGCCCGCGATCCGATGCGAATGCGTAGGCGATTACCTGCGCGAAGCGCCTAGGAGAAAACTGGAGTTATCGCCAGTACCATCGCCCCCATCTGTCCGCTGACAATGTCACTCGTCCGCTCGAGCTCGGCCAATCGAGCTGGGCCGCGGGACCACGAGAAAGGAGGCGCCCCGATGAGCGAGACGGAGGCGGCGGCGACGACAGGATACGCAGTCTGGCTGGGACTGGTGGCGGAGGCTCCGTACGGACCGTGGCCCGTCGCGCCGGACGAGCCGGGCGCGGCGCAGCGCGTCGAGGCGGCCGGCAGCGATTGGGACGCTTCGCGTCCCGACCTGGTGCCGCGTCCCGCGCACCGAACGCTTCATGTCCCGATAACGCGGCGGCGGACGAGCGGGGGAGCGCACGAGAGGTGAGGCGCCCCCTGGCCGAGCGGCCCCGCCTGCCGTTCGAGCTGTCGCGGCGAGTAACGGCTCACGGGGGAACGCTGCGGCGGGGGACTGGTGAACCACCGTGCACTGATCTGGGAGAAGGCCAAGAGTGCATCACGACCGAAACGAGCGCCGAGAGAAGCTGCGCTTGCTGGACGGCTGTCTCCACGTGCTGGAGGACTACCACCAGCAGGGGGAGGTTGCGGTGCCGGCGCCTGTGGCAGCGAAGCTCCGGCCGCACGTCGCGGCTGTCACACCCGGCATGTCGATCTGCGATGCGATCGAAGCGGTGTTCACCGAGCAGGCGCCGTACCTCGGAGCGGCGCGGTCAGACCTGCCGATGACGCGGCCTCGCAGGGACCACGCGGCCCGGTCCATGACGCCGGCGCAGGGAGCGCCCGTCCGGCCCGCATCCCGCGCGGGAAACGGCCGGCCGTTGAACGAGGCTGGCGCGAGAGCCCTCACCGAGCGAATCCGGAGTGCGACCCGGCACGTCTGCCTGCTCCTCATGGAGGCCCACGAGGGGCGCGCATGGTCGGCGCTCGGATACCGGACGTGGGAGCGGTACGCCAAGCAGGAGTTCGGCCTGAGCCGGAGCCGGTCATACGAGCTCCTCGACCAGGGCCGCGTGATCGCCGAGCTCCAGCTCGCGGCTGGCATGTCCGAGATTCCGGACATATCCGCGTACGTCGCAGGCCAGATCAAGCCCTACCTGAGCGAGGTCACCAGGAGCATCCGCGATCGCGCCGGCAGCAATCCCGAAGCGCACGCGCGCCACATCGTCGGGGACGTCGTCAGACAGGCCCGCACCCGCGCCCGCGCGTCGCGGGACGCCAGGCGCCGGCCGCTCCAGGGCCCCGGGCTGAGCATTCGCCGGCCCGACCTGGACCGCCTCCGCACGGCTCTGGAGTGCCTTGCGAGCATGCCAGACGCGGCCGAGACCGCGGTCCAGGCTTCCGTGGAAACGGGACCGGGCATGCCGGCGCTCGAGCCGGCGCTGCAGTGGCTGAACGACTTCGCCGAAGAGGTTCGACGTCGCTCGCAGGCCAACGCGCTGCGCCACCTCCTCGCACAGAACGACGAGAACGAGGAGCTCGCGGTAGGCGCCTGACGGACCCAGCGCCAACGAGGAGTGCTTCCGATGACGTGGAGTGCCCTGGCGAAAGGCTGTGAGCTTTCGGGCGGGCGATTAGCTGAATGAGTTGCAGCACGGAGCCACGAAGGACACGAAGACGCACGAAGGAATGGAGGGGTCTGGGTCAGCCAGAGCGCTGAGGCTGACCTCGAATCTCTTCGTGCGTCTTCGTGCTCTTCGTGACTTCGTGCTGCACCCAACTTCAACGGCCGTTCCTCTTCACAGTGTGCCGTTGGCTGACTTGAGCATGCCGTGACAGTGAGCTATGCTCAGAGGGAAGCTGAGCGGTTTGCCTGATGATGCATGTGGATCGACGATGTTCCTGTGAGCAGGAAACGTGGAGTGAGCAATGGATGATCTGGACTTCACATTCTCGGACACCATCGCCGGTTACGTACTCGACTTCGATCGCACGAGTCGCGCGTTCGGGCTGAAGACGACTGACGGCCGGCAGTTCCGCGTCCAGCTGACGTCGTCCACGTACGCGGAGGTGCTGCGCAACCTCGACGAGCCGTACCAGTCGCCGTCGAGCCCGCTCGAGGAGCTCCTCGTGGCGGGCCGCTACCTGTTCGCGCACGGGATCTTCTACCCGGAGGGCGGGGGCCTCCTGTTCGAGGCCAAGCACATCGTCCTCGTCGGGCAGGGTCCGAGCGAGTACCGATTCGAGGAGCCGGACTGGTGGATCAAGCAGATCCGGGCGCTCGCCGAGTTCTACATGAAGGCGCAGTTCCCGGATGGCGACATCGACTACCGGAACTACCGAACCCACCTGACGGTCGAGGGCCAGAAGGTGGACAGCACGCGCCAGGAGACCGACACGATCTCGCGCATGGTCTACGGATTCGCCACGGCATACCTGCTCACCGGTGAGGACCGGTACCTGGAGGCCGCGGAGAAGGGCACCGACTACCTGCGCGACCACCTGCGAGCGGTCCAGGAGCCGGAGGGCGTCGCCTACTGGTACCACGCCGTCGACGTCCGCGGAGGACGCGAGCGCAAGGTCCTGGCATCGCAGTTCGGAGACGACTTCGACGCGATCCCCGCCTACGAGCAGATCTACGCGCTGGCCGGGCCGATCCAGACCTACCGCGTGACGGGGGACCCGCGGATCCTCAGCGACGCCGAGATGACGCTCAACCTGTTCGATCGGTTCTTCCTGGACCGCGTGCGGGGCGGCTACTTCTCGCACGTCGATCCGGTCGACTTCGATCCCCGCTCTCCGGCGCTCACCGCCGATCGAGCCCGCAAGAACTGGAACTCGGTCGGCGACCATGCGCCGGCCTACCTCATCAACCTGTACCTGGCGACCGGTGACGAGCGTCACGCCGACTTCCTGGCCACGCTGGCGGACACCATCGTGGAGCACTTCCCGGACTACGAGCGGAGCCCGTACGTGCAGGAGCGGTTCCAGGAGGATTGGAGCCCCGACAGGACGTGGGGATGGCAGCAGGATCGGGCAGTGGTGGGCCACAATCTGAAGATCGCCTGGAACCTCATGCGCATCCATCACGTGCGGCCGAACGACAAGTACCCGGCGCTGGCCCGCAAGATCGCCGCGCTCATGCCTGACACCGGCATGGACCGGCAGCGGGGTGGATGGTACGACGTCATAGAGCGGACGCGCGCCGAGGGCCAGCGGTTCCATCGACTGGTCTGGCACGACCGGAAGGCGTGGTGGCAGCAGGAGCAGGCCATCCTCGCCTACCTGATCCTCGCCGGCTCGCTCGGCGACGAGGAGTACGTGCGCCTGGCCCGCGAGTCAGCCGCCTTTTACAACGCCTGGTTCCCCGACCACGATTCGGGCGGCGTCTACTTCAACGTCCTGGCCAACGGGCTCCCCTACCTGCTCGGCACCGAGCGGCTCAAGGGCAGCCACTCGATGTCCGGCTATCACTCGTTCGAGCTCTGCTACCTGGCCTCGGTCTACACCAACCTCCTCGTCAAGAAGGAGCCGATGGACTTCTACTTCAAACCGAAGCCCGGCGCCTTCGAGGACAACGTGCTGCGCGTGCAGCCGGACATCCTGCCGCCCGGCAGCGCGCGGCTGCAGGCGGTGTGGATCAACGACGAGCGCTGGACCGACTTCGACGCGGAGGCCATGACGATCAAGCTCCCGCCGGGATCCGACGCCGACGGGCCCGCCCGCGGCCACCGTCCGGCGTGGGCCGGCAATCCGCGCCTGTTGAGCGGGGGCCCGGACGAGGCGCTCAGGGTCAGGATCCGCCTGGCGCCGGCCGGGCTGACCTACGGCATGCTGCTCAACCTGACGGACGGCGTCGCCGAACTGGTGTTCGACGGCGCCATCGAGCAGGACGCCGAGGAGCTGTTGAAGACCTACCTCGGTCGGGTGGTCACGGCACAGCCGAAGCAGCTCGTCCTGCGCATGGAGGACATCCAGTCGATCTCGAGGACCAGCGCGCGCGCGCTGGCCTTCACCTGCCAGGACCTCAGCCTCGACACCGACATCTACGTGGTCGGGGCATCGGACGACGTCAAGGCCACGCTTCGGGGCATCGGCTTCCTGGAGGAGGTCAGGGTCGTCGACGATCGGTCCCAGGTCCAGGTGCCCACCCCAACCGCGACCGGCGGCGGGAGCTGAGCGGTGGGAGCTGGGATAGCCGGCATGGTCCAGACACAGGCGCCGCAGGCGCCGGCGGCCGGAACGTACCCGGTGGACGCCGGCCGCGCCCACCCGCTCGGGGCGGTCCCCGACAGCGACGGCGTCAACTTCTCGATCTACGCGGAGGGCGCCAGCGGCGTGACGCTGCTGCTCTTCGACACCCATGACAGCCCCGTGCCGATCCAGGTCATCGAGCTGGACGCCGACGTCAACAAGACGTTCCACTTCTGGCACGTGTACGTCCGCGGCCTCAGGCCCGGCGCGCACTATGCCTATCGCGTCGCGGGCCCGCACGACCTGCACGGCCGGGGCGACCGCTTCAATCCGGCCAAGGTCCTCGTCGACCCCTACGCCAGGGGCCTGACGAAGGACCTCTGGCACCGGGGGAACGCGTGCGGTCCGGACGACAACCTCGCGACGTCGATGCGCGCGACGGTGATCGACATCCGGGACTACGACTGGGAGGGCGACCAGCCGATCAACCGTCCCATGCACGAGACCGTGATCTACGAGATGCACCTCGGGGGATTCACGAAGTCGCCCACCTCCGGGGTGCGGCACCCGGGAACCTTCCAGGGCCTGATCGAGAAGATCCCGCACCTGAAGGGCCTGGGGGTGACGGCGGTCGAGCTCATGCCGGTCTTCATGTTCGACGAGATGGAGCTGGACCGGGTGGGCCCCGACGGCTCGCGGCTGACCAACTACTGGGGCTACAGCCCGGTGGCCGTCTTCGCGCCGCACGACCGCTACTGCGTCAGCCCCGCCGAGGGCACCCACGTGCGGGAGTTCCGGGACATGGTCAAGGCCCTGCACAGGGCCGGTATAGAGGTGATCCTGGACGTCGTGTTCAACCACACGAGCGAGGGGAACCACCAGGGGCCGGTGATGAACTACAAGGGCCTGGCCAACAACGTCTACTACCACCTGGTCCAGGACGACAAGCAGTACTACATGGACTACTCGGGCTGCGGCAACACGCTCAACTGCAACCATCCCATCACCGAGAAGCTGATCGTGGAGTGCCTCGAGTACTGGGTGCGCGAGATGCACGTCGACGGGTTCCGCTTCGACGAGGGGTCGATCCTCTCGCGCGGCCTGGACGGCGCGCCGATGGCCTACGCGCCGGTCCTCTGGCACATCGAGCTGACCGAGACGCTGGCCGACACCAAGATCATCGCCGAGGCCTGGGACGCCGCGGGGCTGTACCAGGTCGGCTACTTCCCCGGCTACCGGTGGGCCCAGTGGAACGGGCGCTACCGTGACGACATCCGCCGCTTCGTGCGTGGCGACCGCGGACTGACCGGTGTCGTCGCGGCCCGCATCGCGGGCAGCTCCGACATCTACCAGGCGGGCGGGCGCCTGCCGATCAACAGCATCAACTTCGTGACCGCCCACGACGGGTTCACGCTCAACGACCTGGTCTCCTACGATCACAAGCACAACGACGCCAACGGCGAGGGCAACCGGGACGGGGTCGACGACAACCTGAGCTGGAACTGCGGAGTCGAGGGACAGACCGCCGATCCGGCCGTGGAGCGACTGCGGGTGCGTCAGATCAAGAACTTCGCCACCATCCTGATGATCTCGCAGGGGGTGCCCATGATCGTCGCCGGCGACGAGGTCCGCCGGACCCAGCTCGGCAACAACAACGCCTACTGTCACGACGACCCGCTGAGCTGGTTCGACTGGCGACTGACCGAGTCGAACGCGGGCCTGCTGCGGTTCTTCAGCCGCACGATCGCCAACCGGCGCGACCATGCGGAGCTCCATCGCGCTCGCTTCTTCACGGGCGAGGTCAACGCCCGCGGCCTGGCCGACGTCTCGTGGCACGGCTGCCGGCTGCACTGTCCGAGCTTCGGGGACGGCGCCTCGGGCGTCCTCGCGTTCACGCTCGGCGCCAGGGCGGACGGGCCCGACCTGCACTCCATGCTGAACATGGAGGAGCACCCCCTCGACTTCGAGATCCCCGCCCTCAGGGGAAGGCGATGGTATCGACAGGTCGACACCGCGCTCGACCCACCGAACGACATCGCCGAGGCCGGCACGGAGGTGCCGGTCGAGGGCGGCACGTACCACGTCGAGCCTCACAGCATCGCCGTTCTGATCTCCAGGGACGAGTGAGGCGCATCGACTCCCTCCCCGCGTGCGGGGAGGGGGTCGTCCGGCGGGACCGAGCTCGCGCCTTGATAGACTGTGCACGGCTGGCGCGATCCTGGCTGCGCACGTTGACGGCTCGATACGAGCGCGCGCTCTCTCGAGGAATCGGATCGGACAACCCTTGAGGACTGCTGATGATTGATGCAGAGATCACGCTTCGGGTCAACGGCTCGGAGCGCCACCTCGTCGTCGACACCCGTACCACCCTGCTCGACGCACTGCGAGAGCGCCTCGGGATCACCGGTCCCAAGAAGGGGTGCGATCACGGGCAGTGCGGCGCCTGCACCGTCCTGCTCGACGGCCGCCGCGCGAACAGCTGCCTCGCGCTGGCCGTCGCGCACCAGGGCGCGGACGTCGTCACGATCGAGGGGCTCGCCGGCGGCGATGGCCTCCACCCGCTGCAGCGGTCGTTCATCGCCCACGACGGGTTCCAGTGCGGCTACTGCACCCCCGGTCAGCTCTGCTCGGCGGTTGGGATGCTGCGAGAGGTCGAGGCCGGCTGGCCGAGCGTGGTCACCTCTGACCTCGACACCGATGGCATCGAGCTCACGCCCGACGAGATCCGCGAGCGAATGAGCGGCAACCTCTGCCGCTGCGGCGCCTACGTCAACATCGTCGCCGCGATCGGCGAGGCGGCGCGATGAGGCCGTTCGACTACGAGCGCGCACCGGACAAGGCGGCCGCCATCGCGACCCTCGCCCGCAGGCCGGACGCCGTCTTCCTCGGCGGGGGCACCAACCTCGTCGACCTGATGAAGCTCGGTGTCGCCAACCCGGACCTGCTGGTCGACGTGTCGCGGCTGCCGCACGACCGGATCGAGCCCCTCCCCGGTGGGGGGCTGCGGATCGGCGCGGCGGTGCGCAACGGCGACCTGGCCGCCGACAGGGCGGTCCGCAGGAGCTATCCCGTCCTCTCGCAGGCGCTGCTCGCGGGGGCCTCGGGACAGCTCCGCAACATGGCCACGGTCGGCGGCAACCTGATGCAGCGGACGCGCTGCCTGTACTTCCAGGACGTCACCAAGCCGTGCAACAAGCGCGAGCCGGGCACGGGATGCCCCGCCCGGACCGGTCACCATCGCGACCTCGCCATCCTCGGCGCGTCCGAGGCGTGCATCGCCGTGCATCCCTCGGACATGGCGGTCGCGCTGGCGGCGCTGGACGCCGCGGTGCACGTCGAGGGGCCGGGAGGCGCGCGAGTCATCCCCATCGGCGACTTCCACCGCCTGCCGGGCGACGAGCCGCACCGCGACACCGTGCTAGAGCACGGCGAGCTGATCACCGCGGTCGACCTGCCGCCCCTGCCGTTCGCGGCGCGATCCCGGTATCGCAAGGTCCGCGACCGCGCGTCCTACGCGTTCGCGCTGGTCTCGCTGGCGTCGGCGATCGACGTCGCCGGCGGCGTGGTCAGGGACGTCCGCATCGCGTTCGGCGGCGTCGCGCCCGCGCCGTGGCGCGCCCGGAGGGCCGAGGCCGCCCTGCGTGGCGGCCCCGCCACCGAGGAGGCGTTCCGTCACGCCGCCGAGCTCGAGCTCGCCTCGGCGAACCCGCTCCGCGACAACGCGTTCAAGGTCCCGCTGGCCAGCAACCTGCTGGTGCGCAGCCTGCTCGACGAGACGGAGGCCCGAGACCGATGACCGACCTCATCGTGCGCGCGATCGGCGCGCCTCTCGACCGTATCGACGGGCGCCACAAGGTCACCGGCGCCGCGACGTACGCCTACGAGCACGCGATCGAGGGGGCGGCCTACCTGGCCCTGGTCCAGAGCACGATCGCGGCCGGCAGGATCGCGTCGGTCGACGCGACGGCGGCGCACGCGCTGCCCGGCGTCCTGGCCGTGATCTGGCACGAGAACGCCCCGCGTCTCGAACCGCTGGTCCCCGCCCCGCCCACGTTCCAGGACGTCGAGTCCGAGGCCCTGCAGTCCGACGTCGTCGCCTACCGGGGCCAGGTCGTGGCGGCGGTGGTCGCCGAGACGCCGGAGGTGGCGCGCGAGGCCGCGGGACTGCTCGCCGTGAAGTACGAGGAGGGGCAGCACGACGTCGAGCTGCGGGCCGGCCGCGACGACCTGGAGACGCCTCCGCGCATCAACGCCGGTCACCCGACCGACACCGCGGCCGGCGACGTCGAGGCGGCCCTGGCGGCCGCGCCGGTGTCGCTCGACCAGACGTACACGACGCCGGCCACCCACAACAACCCGATGGAGCCGCACTCGACGGTGGCCATCTGGAACGAGGACGGCGTCACGCTCTACGACTCGAACCAGGGCCCGCACCTGATCAGGGGGAACGTCGCCAGGGTGTTCGGCCTGCCGCCCGAGCGTGTCCGCGTGATCTCTCCCTACATCGGCGGCGGCTTCGGGTCCAAGGTGCTCCCGCACCCCCACCTGGCGCTGGCGATCATGGCGGCGCGGGTGGCCGGCCGGCCCGTCAAGCTGGCCCTCACGCGCCAGCAGATGTTCGCCATCGCCGGGTATCGCACGCCCACGATCCAGCGCATCCGCCTCGGTGCGGACCGCGACGGCCGGCTGACGGCGATCTCCCACGACGTCGTCGAGCAGAGCTCGATGGCCCACCGGTTCGCCGAGCAGACCGCGGTGCCGTCGCGGCTGATGTACGCGGCGGCGAACCGCCGCACCACCCACCGGCTGGCCCGGCTCCACGTACCGCACCCGACGTTCATGAGGGCGCCGGGGGAGTGCCCCGGGATGTTCGCGCTGGAGTCGGCGATGGACGAGATGGCGATCGCCTGCGGCCTCGACCCGATCGAGCTCCGCATCCGGAACGTGCCCTCCGCCCACCCCGAGAGCGGCCTGCCCTTCAGCAGCCACGGACTGGTCGCCTGTCTCCGGGAGGGCGCGGCGCGCTTCGGCTGGGACCGGCGCGATCCGCAGCCGGGCGTGCGGCGCGAGGGCCGCTGGCTGCTCGGCTCCGGCGTCGCGTCCGCGACCTACCCGGCCCGCCGGGCGCCGGCGACCGCGATCGCACGCGTCGATCGCGACGGCACATTCCGGGTGCTGGTGGGCGCGTCGGACGTGGGAACCGGGGCCTGGACGGTGCTGACGCAGATCGCCGCTGACGCGCTCGGGCAGCCGGTCGAGCGCGTGCGGGTGGAGATCGGCGACACCGCCCTGCCGGTGGCGGGCGGGGCCGGCGGCTCGATGGGGACGGCCTCGTGGGGGTCCGCGATCGTCGACGCGGCCCAGAAGCTGCGAGCGCGCCTGCTCGAGCTCGACGACGTCATCCCTGCCGGGGGCCTGGAGGCGGGCGGCGAGGCCGGGCCCAATCCGGCGGCGCAGCAGTTCGCGATGCACTCCTTCGGCGCCCAGTTCGCGGAGGTCCGCGTGGACGTCGACACCGGCGAGGTGCGCGTCCCGAGGCTGCTCGGCGTCTTCGCCGGCGGCCGCATCATGAACGCGAAGACGGCTCGCTCACAGCTGCTCGGCGGCATGACGATGGGCCTCTCGATGGCGCTGCACGAGGAGAGCATCCTCGACCCCAACCTCGGCGATTACGCGAACCACGACTTCGCCAGCTACCACATCGCCGCCAACGCGGACGTCGGCGCGATCGAGGTGGCCTGGGTGGAGGAGGAGGACCCACACCTCAACCCGATGGGCGCCAAGGGCCTCGGCGAGATCGGGATCGTGGGTACGGCCGCCGCGATCGCGAACGCCGTGCATCACGCAACCGGCGTCCGGGTCCGCGACCTCCCCATCCGGCTCGACCGTCTGCTCGATCGAAGACCGCCAGCTTGAATGGGCGCGACCGGGTCAGTGCGAGGTCACGCGGCCGTCGGTCATGTGGATGTGGTGGTCCGCCGCCGCTGCCGCTGGCTCGTCGTGGGTGACCATCAGCACGGTCTGCCCCATCTCCGTGACCGCTTCACGCAAGATCGCGATCAGCTCAGCTCCGTGTCGTCGGTCCAGGTTCCCGGTCGGTTCATCGGCCAGGATCAGCTCAGGCCGGCTGATCAGCGCCCGTGCTGCGGCCGCCCGCTGACGTTCACCGCCCGAGAGCTGGGCTGGCGCCCGGCGCAATCGTCCGGCGAGGTTGAGGCGCGTCACCACCTCCTCCATCCATGCCTGGTCCAGGGCGCGTCCCGCCAGCTCCAGAGGGAGTCGTAGATTGGCTTCCACGTTCAGCTGCGGCAGCAAGTTGAATGCCTGGAAGATCACTGCCACGCGCTCGCGTCGAAGCACCGTCAACCGGTCTTCGTTGAGATCTCCGATTGAGACCTCGCCGATGTACACGCTGCCCGAGGTGAGTCGCTGCAGACCCGCCAGCACGCGGATCAGTGTCGACTTGCCCGATCCCGACCGCCCGGTCACGACCGTGAAGCATCGGCGCGGAATCGCAACCGTGACACTGTCGAGCGCCGTGACGACCTCGCCCTCGCTCACGTGCTGGACCGTGGCTTCGTCCAGCCGCGCGGCTGGCGCTTCAGCGGCGGTCGCGACCGTCACCTGACGGTGAGGGCGCCCGTGTGGCTCGCGTCATGTGGGCACTTCACACTGTAGGTCCCGGCAGGCAGGTCGACGACGAAGGACTTCGTCTGTCCAGGCTCGACGCCCTCGATGTCGCCCCGCACGCGGCCTCCTCCGGCGTCCTGGATCTCCATCTCCTTGACCTTGGTCGTGCCGCTGTTGGTCACGCTGAAGACGAGGCTGCCGGCGGGCAGGCTGAAGTTCTCTGGAACGCAGCCAGAATCGGTCAACTTGACGGCTGTCACCACTGCATTCGCGCCGGGGGTGGGATGGCCAGCGTCGTTCGAGTCGCTCGAGCCGCTCGAACCCCCACAACCCGCGGCGGCGGTCAGAAAGAGAACGAAGACTACAACCCCCTGACATCGAGTCATAATCTCCAGACGCTAGCATTCTGAATATGGTGCACGGGTTAAGGCTTGGTGGCGTGTTCGTCCTCACCGTGCGTGGCACGGTCCACCGCGGCAGCCGCCTGTTGCTTACGGCGCTCGCGGTGGCGTCGGGAGTCGCGCTCGTGAGCGGCGCCCTACTCCTCGCTGACGGGACGCGCCGGGCCTATGCGCTGGCAGTCACCCAGCGGACCAACGGCGTCGACGTCTACGTACGAGGACCCGAGACAGACCGCCGCCAGGGCATCAGCGACTTCGCACCCGTGGCCAACTCGACGCTCGCGACGGTGAAGGCGGTGCCAGGCGTTCGGGTCGCTGCCGGCCAGGTCGTCCGCCTCGCTGAACTGGCCTCTCCGCAGGGGAATTTCTACGCTGCCGGCCGCCCCCTCTACGGCTACTCATGGCCGGGCGATCCATCGCTCGCGGCGTACCGGCTCACTTTCGGACGGGCTCCCCTGGCCCCCGGCGAGGCGGTCGTGGACGCGGCCACGGCGCGGGAGGCCGGTCTTCGTGTGGGCTCGCCGGTGCTGGCAGGGCTGGGCGCTCAGTCACCTCGCCCGGCGACCCTCGTCGGCCTGGTCGCACCGATCCAATCCGCCGACCTCAGCGCTCCTGCGGCTGTCGTCGTCAGTGCTGGCTGGGCTCAGGAGATGGTGGGCGTCGGGGACAGCTGGGACCTGCTCGAGGTCGCCGCGGTCCCCGGCGTCAGCGCCGATGCCCTCCGCGCCCGCGTCACGGCGGCGCTGCCTCCAGATGGGACTGCCGCCATCACGCGGCGCGAATACATCGAAGCGCAGGTCGACGCCCTCGCCTCGCGCTCCCAGGCTATCGATCTCTTGGTCGTCCTGCTGGCGGCCGGTGCCCTGCTGGCGGCGATCGCGACGGTGTTCAACACGTTCGCCATCAGTCTCAGGCAGCGCCGAGAGGAGCTCAGCCTGATGAGGTCCGTCGGGCTCACCCAGCGCCAGGTGTATGCGGTGCTGGTGGGCGAAGGACTCCTGGTCGGCCTTGTCGCCTCGGCCATCGGTGCGGGGGCGTCGGTGCCCGTGGCCACGGGGTTGGGTGCGCTCGTGGCGAGCACGGTCGGCGGTCCGAGGCTGGGCGCCGTCAGCCTCGTCCCCTGGGCGGTGGTCGTTGCGGCCGGAATCGGAGTCATCTCGGCCGTGGCCGCCGCGGGCTGGACGGCAT
>DASYBH010000260.1:0-12826 GCA_036500885.1 Candidatus Dormiibacterota bacterium | reverse complement strand
CCCCCGCCAGATCGCAGTGTAGAGGTCCGAAGCCGCGCGGAAACGCCCGCCCGGTTGGGGGCTCACCCGAAACTCCGGGGCCCGGCCCCCCTTGCACCTGGGGCTCCCTGGACGAATGACCCCGAATCCGGTGCGGTTCCCGGGCGGACGGGGCGGTGCCCGTTCGAACGGCCGATTGTCTGAATGAGTTGCAGCACGAAGCCACGAAGGCCACGAAGACGCACGAAGGAATCTGGATCTGCCGGCCGGCTGGAGCGCTTGGGCTGACCTCGAAACCTTCGTGCGTCTTCGTGCTCTTTGTGACTTCGTGCTTCAGACCAATTCGGAATCGATCATCTGAGGCGGGCAATGGGTGTGACCCCGGCCGCCGAGCAGCAGCCAGGCGTAGAGCAGCGCCGCGCTGCCCGCACCCACCGCGGCCTTGACCGGCAGCGGTGCCGCCGAGGGGCTGAGGTTGCCCTCGATCACCCCGGCCACCACCAGCAGGGGCGCCAGCCCGATCAGCAGCACGTACGCCCTGCGTGCGGCCAGCGCCAGCGCGTCCAGCCGCCGGTAGTCGCCGGGCTGGAGCAGCGACCAGCCGAGCATCAGGCCGCTGGCGCCCGCCGCCACGACGACCGAGAGCTCCAGCGGCCCGTGTGCGACCACGAAGGCGAAGAGGCCGCCGCCGACGCCATAGTCCGTGGTCAGCCCCAGGAGCGCGCCCAGGCTCACCCCGTTCGTCACCAGGATGAAGGCGGTCGGCAGGGCGAACAGAATGCCCACCGCGAAGGCCAGCGCGGAGACCAGCAGGTTGTTGGTCATGATCAGGCCGGACGCGAGCGGCCGGACGTCGGGCGGGATGTTCGTCCACAGCCGGTGGTGCTTGACCAGGTCGACGAGAGAGGGCGAGACGAGGTTGCCGGCCAGGCCCGGCTGCGCGAGCAGCGCCAGGAACGCGATGACCGCGGGGCCGAACAGGAGCGCGGCCGAGGCCGCCAGGAACGGCCCGGAGGCCCGGTACGTCCGCGGGACGGTGTGCGTGTAGAAGCGGGCCAGCCGGGGCAGCACGGCGCGGCCGTCCCGGTAGACGGCCGCGTGCCCGCGCGCGACCAGGCCGTTCAGGTAGCTGGCGACCGGCTCGTCGGGCCAGTCGCGCTGGGCGCGGGCGAGGTCCGCGGTCACGCGGCGGTAGAGCGCGGCCAGCGCCAGCGCGTCGTCGGGGCCCAGAGCGCGCGGCCGTCCGGCGCGCCCGAGCAGGTGCTCGAGCCGTTCCCACTCGACCCGCCGGCGGGTGACGAACTCCTGTGCCCGCACGCGCCTATGATGACCGCCAGTGTCGTTCGACGGGTTGCCGGGAGCCCCGCCCGAGGACCTGGTGGTGGCAACCCCGGAGCGGGTGGCGTTCCGCTTCGAGACCGGCGGGCTGGGCAGCCGGTTCGTGGCTCAGATCGTCGACCTCCTCGTGCTGTCGGTGGGCATGGTCGCGCTCGGCGTGGCGGGCTTCTTCCTGGGTCTGCTGACGGGCCGGTCCGACGTGACGGTGCTGGTCATCGCGGTGGTGGGGTTCGTGCTGTTCTGGGCCTACTGGATCCTCCCGGAGGCGCTCTGGTCGGGACAGACGCTCGGCAAGCGCCTGCTCCACCTGCGCGTGATCGACGCACGCGGGGGCCCCGTCACCCCGGGCCAGGCGGTCGTGCGCAACCTGCTCCGGATCGTCGACTTCCTGCCGACGTCCTACGCGATCGGCGCGGTGGCGATCTTCGCGAGCGCGCGGAACCAGCGCCTGGGTGACCTGGCGGCCGGCACGGTGGTGGTCCGCGAGCGGACGGCTGTCCGGCTCCAGGACCTCGTCGCGCCGTCACCCTCGCCGCCGGAGGGGGAGGGGACCGTGCGGATGTCCGGCATCAGGGCGCCCGCGCCGCGGATGGAGCCCGGGCTCCGGCGATTCGTCCAGGCGTACGCGCAGCGGCGCCATGGCCTCGCCCCCGAGCGGCGGGCGGAGCTCGCTCGCGAGGCGGAGGCGGCGCTGAGAACGGCGCTGCCCGACGTCGTCGCGGCCGCCGGCCCGCTGGCCGCGCTCGACCAGCTCGCCGACCGGCTGCTCGGGTAGAGGACGGGCCCGGCGGGCGGCGGCAATCCGCCCGGCGCCAAGGCCCATCCCGAGCGTCCCGGAAGAGGGGGGTCTGGATGGAGGCCTGCGCCCTTTGCCTCTCAGAGCCGCCCGCGGGCATTCGACCGGCCCGCTCTGGAACAATTGGCGGCTATGGAGCGCTGGATGCGCGTGCTGACCGCGACCCGTCCGGAACCGCTCGCGGCCGGGGCGGCCGCGGCGGCCGCGGTGCTGGTGGTCGGCGCGTTCGCGGTCGGGGTGTTGGGAACGACCGTGCGCGCGGCCTCGGTTGCGGCGGCCGGCGGGTTCTTCCTGCTCGTTGCCGTCGGCGTGTCCCTGTATGCTTGGCGGCTCGGAGCTCCCGGTCGCTCCGACTGAACGTGCTTTCGGACCGGAGACCAGCTGAAACGGAGCCCGCGTGGACCTCGTTCTGACGATCGTCTTCCTCATCTGCGCGATCCTGGCGGTGGCAGGAGCACTGGGTGCGTCGCTCGGACCGTCCGCTTCGTGGCGCCAGCTCGGCCTGCTGGCCGTCGCGGTGGGAACGGCCGGTGTGCTGGCCAGCCTCTCGGCCGGCTTCGCCGCGCTCGTCGCCGTCGTCTGTCTCGGCGCCTCGGCGGTCCTGCTGAGCGCCGGCGTCACCGGGGCGCCGAGGGGCGGCATCTTCAACGGCTCGACCGTCTCCGGCCAGGCCGGCGCGGTGGCCGCGGCGCTGCTCCTGCTCGTCCTGCTCGTGGTGGCCGTCCGCGGCACGTTCGCCGCTGGCGGCAGCATCGGGCCCGGCTTCGATGCGGCAGCGGTGGGCCGGGCGTTCTTCACGCGTGACGCGCTGGCGCTCGAGGCCGTCGGCGCCATGCTGACGGTCGCGCTCGCGGCCGGCGCGATGGCGCGCAGGCGGCGGCTGTGACGCTCACCTTCTCCGCCGCCCTGGTGGTCGGCGCCCTGCTGCTGGCGTGCGGCATGTTCACGGCCGCGTGGCGGCGGGGGCCTGGCGCGGGCCTGGCCGCGCTCCCCATGCTCGCGGCGGGCGCGGCGATCTCCGCGGCGGGAGCCGGCCGCTTCGCCGCCCCGCGTGATGCCGGCACCGGCCAGGAGCTGGCCGCGCTGATCCTCGTCGCCGGCCTGGCGGCCGCGATCCTCGGAGCGGCCTGGTTCCACAAGGGGGAGGCGCGATGATGCTGCTGGCGGGCGGCGCACACGCCCTGATGGGCGGCTGGGGGCTCGCGCTGACCGCGGCGTCCGCCGCCTCCGCCTCCCGTGGCGGGTTCAGGTTCGATCCCGCGAGCACCCTGCCCTGGGCCGCGCCGCTCATCCTGGCCGCGCCGATCGTGGGCTACGTGCTGGTGCTGGGCAGCGTGCGGACCCGGCGCGGCGCCGCCAACGTGGCGCTGGGCACGGTCGTGGTGATGCTCGCGGCCACGCTGCTGGTGGCATGGGCGCGCTTCCGGCAGGGGGGTGCGTACCGGGCCGCCTACCAGTGGGTCAACATCCCGGTGGCCTTCACGGGCGACCAGCGCTTCCAGGGCTTCGGCATCGACCTCTCCCTCCGAATCGACCACGTGACCCTCGTCGCTCTGGTCGTCGTGCTGGTGATCTTCGTCGCCTGCCTCATGTGGCACCGTGTGGCCGGCCGCGGCGAGCAGGGACCGGTTCGCTTCCAGGTCAACGTGCTGCTGCTGGTGCTGGGTGCGGCCGGCGTGCTCGTCAGCGGCGATCTCGCGGAGCTGCTGGCCTTCTGGCTGCTGGCGGGGATCGGCACCTACCTGCTGCTCGGACACCGTTGGGGGACGGAGGGCGCCGGCCAGCGGAGCCGGATCGCGCTCACCCTCCCGTTCCTCGGCGACGTCGCGCTGCTCTGCGCGGTCGGTCTCCTGTACTCGCGCTACGGCACGCTGGGGCTGGACAGCCTCACGCCGGTGCTGACGACCACGCTCGGCGTCGGCCTCAAGTCGCTGACGGTCGCCGCCGTCCTGCTGTTCGCCGCCGTGGCGGTGCGCGCGTGCGTGTGGCCGTTCACTGCCTGGCAGACGGGCACCGTCGACGCGCCGGCCGCCGCGCTGGCGCTGGCGGCGGGGGTCTGGCCGATCATGGCGGGCATCCTGCTGCTGCGGACCAGGCCGATCCTCGACGCCGCCGGAGTCCAGGGCCCCCGCATCGTCCTCTACACGCTCGCCGCTGCCGCCGTGGTCGGTCCGCTGCTCGCCCTCGTCGGCGTCGAGCTGCGCCGGTCGATCCTGCTGGCGTCGTCGGGCGCCGTGGCGCTCGGGCTCCTCGGCCTGACGTACCGGGAGTCGATCGCGGTGGCCTTCACGGCCGTGCTGGCGGTGGCGGCCGCCCGGACCGCCGGACTGCTGGCGGGCGCCGTGGCCGCCGGGGCGATGCGGACGGTCGACCTCCGCGCCACGGGCGGCGGCTGGGACCGCATGCCGCGGACCTCGGCGGCGCTCCTCCTGTCGGCGGCCGTGGTCGCGCTCGCCGGTCTGGAGACCGCCATGCTCCGGCCCCGCTCCTGGGAATGGATCGTGTTCGCGGCCGGCCTGGTGCTGGCCGGCGTCGCGATCTTCCGGCCGTACTTCGCGGTGGCGCACGGCGAGCTCCGCCGCCGGCGGGCGTTCGAGCCCCTGCGGGTGCACGAGGTGCAGCACGTCGTCACGGAGAGCGCGCTGGCCTGCGCGGTCCTCGGGCTGGCCGCCGTCGTGGCGGGCTTCTTCACACCCTGGGTTGGCTTTCTCGGCGCCGGCGGTCATGCTGTGGGCGCAGTGGGAACGTACGTTCTGTGGGTGCTCGCTCCTCTGGCCGGCGTCGCGGTGGCCGGTCTCGCGTTCTGGCGGCAGAAGGACGCCGGGCTGGCGCTCGGCGCCAGGCTGGGCGACCTCTTCGGGGTGCTCTGGGAGCAGGCGGGCGGCCTCTACGACCGCTTCTTCGCGCGGCCGGGTGGCCGCATCGTGGGCGCGGTCGAGGACGTCGGCGTCCCGGCCGTGGAGTCCGGCATCGGGAGGGCGCTGACGCGCGCGGGCGGCCTGGCCGGCCTGGCCGAGCAGGGCCTGTCCTGGGTGCCGGCGGTGCTCGGTGTGGCCGTCGTCCTCGCGGTCGCCTTCGGTCTGCTCACTCAGGGGTTGAAGCCATGAGCCTTGCCGGACTGCCCGCGATCGCGGTCAGTCTCAACGTCCAGCCATGGCTGGCGGCGGTCGCGCCGTCGCCTTCGCCGAGCGCGGCCCCTGCCACGTTCGGCGCCAACGTCATCGGGTTCAGCTTCCTGCTCAGCGTCCTGGTCTGGGCGCCGGTGGTGATGGCCTTCGTGGTCGCGATCCTTCCGGAGCCTCGGCCCGGTCAGGGCCGCTGGTTCCTGGGCTGCGCCTTCTGGACCAACGCGCTCTCGCTGCTCCTGATGATCATCGGGTACACGCAGTTCCAGACCTACACGAGCGGGCTGCAGTTCGAGGAGAACCTGCCCTGGCTCCCGGCGCTGGGCATCAGCTACCACCTCGGCGTCGACGGCATCGGAATGGCGCTGCTGCTCCTGAACGGGCTGGTCGGGCTGGCGGCGGTGATCGCCTCCTGGGATGTCCGCGAGCGCGGGCGCACCTACTTCGTCCTGCTCCTGCTCACCCAGGCGTCGGTCAACGGCGTGGTGGTCGCGCGCGACGTGTTCATGCTGCTCCTGTTCTGGGCGGCGTCGGCGGTCCCGATCGCGATCCTGGTCGCCGGCTACAGCGCCAGTTCGCGGCGCTCCGCCGCCGCGGGCAGACTGCTCGCCTACTGGGGTCTGGGCACGGCGGCCCTCCTGGCCGGCATCCTGCTCCTGTACAACGCCGCCGGCTCGACGAGCTTCGACCTCGACACGCTCGCGAAGGTGACGCCGTCGCCTCGGGTGGAGCTGGTCATCGCCGTCCTGTTCGCGCTGGCCGCCGCCACGAGGCTGCCCCTGGTGCCGTTCCACAGCTGGGCCAGGGACGTGCTGGCGGAGGCGCCGCCAGGGGTGGTCGTCCTGGTGGCCGGCACGGCGAGCCGGCTGGGCGGCTATGTGCTGGTGCGCCTGATGGCCGGCATCGCCCATGACGCGTCCCGAACGCTCGCGCCATTCCTGGGTGCGCTGGCGGCGCTGACTGTCATCTACGCCGTGCTGGCCGCCCTGAACACCAACGACGTGCGCCGCCTCGCCGCCTACCTGGCGCTGGTGCCAGGCGGTGTGACCGTGCTCGGGGTCGCGGGTCTCACGCCGCTCTCCCTGGACGGGACGGTCCTGCTGCTGTTCGCCGGTGGACTGGCGGCGGCGCTCGTCGCGGGTTCCGCCGCGACGCTGGCCGAGCGGGCGCAGGCGCGCAACCTCGGCGTGGCCGCCGGTCTGGCCGGGCGGATTCCCAAGCTCTCCTGGCTGCTGCTGCTCGGCTGCCTGGCGGTGCTCGGGCTGCCGTTCCTGGCCACCTGGCTGTCCGGTCTCATGGTGTTCCTCGGCTCGTTCCGAACGCAGCCGGGAGCGGCGTTCGTGGTGGCGATCGGCCTCGTGCTCGGGGCCGCCGCCAGCGCCCGGCTGATGCACCGGGTCGTGTTCGGGGCCCCGAACCCGGACGCACCCACGCCGTCCGATGCGTCGCTCTCCGACTCCTGGTACCTCGGCATACTGGTGGGAGCGCTGTTGTGGGTGGGCCTGCTGCCGAGCGGCCCCAAACTGTTCGGGATCCCCGTCGTGGATCCCGGCCTGGTGAACATCGTGAACACCTCCACCGCCGATCTCGCGTCGAGCTACGCGACCACGCCGACGCCGACGCCTTCTCCGTCGCCGGCGCCCTCCCCGTCAGCCTCGGCCACGCCGTCGGTCTCGCCGACGCCATGAGGACGACCGTGCTCGTTCCCGAGGTGGTGGTCGTCGCGGCCGCGCTGGCCCTGCTGCTCGGCGGCCGGCTGCTGCCCCGCCGGCGCTGGGTCTGGCTCCGGCTCGCCGCCCTCGTGGCGGCGGTGGCGGCGTTGGGCCTGGAGCTCTGGCTGGGCGCTGCGGTGGGCACGCTCTTCGCCGGAGGCTGGCAGCAGGACCGCTTCGCGCTGTTCGCCAAGGCCGCCCTGCTCCTGGGCCTGATCGTTCTCGTCGCCAGCGATCTGGAGGCCGGTGATCAGGAGAGCGGCTGGAGCGCGCTCCCGCTCGCATTCCTGGCGGCGTTCGGCGGCATGGTCGCCGCGTCGGCCACGTCGCTGGTCGGGCTCTGGGCCGGCCTGGAGCTGGCCGCTCTGGCGGCGGTCGCCGCCGCCGGCGTGGTGGCGCGTGACGCCGGATCACGGCTGCTGGTGGTGTCGGCGGTGGCCGGCGGACTGGTGGCGGTCGGGTTCGCGGTGCTCTATGCCATGGCCGGCAGCGCGTCCCTGAGCGCACTGTCGATCGCCCTGCGGCCGAGCGCGGTGAGCGTCCCCCTCGCGTTCGTGGTGCTGCTCACGCTGACCGGGGTCGTGGTCCGCCTCGCGCTGGCGCCTCTCCAGCTGGCGATGCTGGAGGGAGGCGGCCTCTCCATCGGCCCGCTGGCCGCGGGTGCGCTCGGCGGTCTGCTCACCGGTGTCGCGGCCGTGGTCGCCGCGCGGCTGCTCGGGGGCCTGGGCGGAGTCAACCTGACCTGGGCGCCATGGCTGTCGGTCGTCGCGGCGTTCGCGATGGTCTTCGGCGGCCTGCGCGCCGCGACGTCCAGCTCGGCGCGGGCGCTGGTCGCGTGGCTGGCGGTCACGCAGGTCGGCTGGCTGGTGGCCGGTCTGGCGGTCCACGACCGCCGCGGTTCCGCCGGGGCGCTGCTCGTCCTGGGCGCGCTGCTGCTGGCGGCCACCGCGGCTCCCGCCCTTGCGATGACCGCGGAGGGCGACGTCCAGCTCGCCGGCCTCAGGCGCTCACAGCCGGCACGGGCGGCTGCGCTGGCGATCCTCCTGCTGTCGCTGGGCGGCGTGCCGCCGCTCGCCGGGTTCATGGGTCAGTTCGCGGTCGCCGCCGAGCTGATCCGGTCCAACGTGGCCTGGGTGCTCGCCGCGGGCCTTCTCGGCTCGCTGCTGGCGCTCTTCGGCGTGGTCCGCGCGATCCGCCAGGTCTACCTGGACCCCGGGCCGGAACCGGCGCGCGGCGGGCGGGCGAGGGCTCAGGTCAGCTGGTCGCCGGTGGCGCTCGCGCCCGCCGTCCTCGTGCTGCTGTACAGCATCTTTGCGAACCCGATCAGCGGGCTGGCCCTGCAGGGAGCGGCGGCACTCAAGCTGCCGTGACGGGCGCGTGCGGACCGGCCTGTCGACGACCGCAGCCCTCAGGCCGTCGGTGGCAGGCATCGTCGCCAGCACGTGCCTGCTCGTCATCGATGTGACGTGGCTGGCGGTCGTGCATCCGCCGGCGCTGACGTGGCTGGCGGCGTGGTTTGCCGCGCTCGCGGTCGCCGGGGCCTTCGTGCCCGGGGTGGCCAACCAGGTGACGCTGGCCCGCGCCCACCTCGCCGGCCCGGCGCTGGTGTACTCGCTCCTGCCCTCGCGGCTGATCGAGCTGGCCGCCGTCGTCGGGCTGGCCGGCCTGAGCGACCTCGTGGACGGCGCCGTCGCCCGACTCATGGAGCGTCCGAGCCGCCTGGGCGGGGCGCTGGACCCGGTGGTCGACGGGATCTTCTTCGGCGCCGTGGCCGCCGGCCTGGCCGCGGGCGGCGCGTACCCGTCGTGGCTCGCCCTGGTCGTGGTCACCCGCTACGGTCTGCCCGCCCTGGTGGGCGCCGGCCTGTTGCTGGCCGGGCGCCGGCCGGCGCTCGAGCACACGCCGCTGGGTCAGGCGTCGACCACGCTGATCGCGCTGCTCCTCGGCGCCATCGCCCTGGTCCGCGGCGTCGGCTGGGAGGCGGGCGGTCTGCTCGCCGTCTCCGAGGTCGCGATGCCGGTTTCGGCGCTGGCCACGTTCGCCAACCTGTTCTGGGCCAACCGGCCAGCCATCCTCGGCTCCAGGTAGGCGCGGCGCTCTGGGATCCGTGTCCCGCGGTCGCCCTGGCCGGCGAAGGTAGACTTTGTGAGGTCGCGCTAGATGGGGAGCTGGCGGTTCCCTGCACCGGCAATCCGCCATAGCCGGGTCGAATTCCCGTCCGAGGTCTGGGCCTGCAGCCAGGACCTGGGTGAAAAGTGTCGAAGGTTGGGACCTGCGCAGCCCGGGTCTCCGAATCCCGTCAGGTCCGGAAGGAAGCAGCGGTAAGGAGGCAACCCGGGGGTGCCGCAGCCATCCTGGCCGGAGCTGGAAACCCGGGCACCGCTGGGGGTGTCATGATCGACGACGGGTGCGCGGCCACTCACATTTGGCAACACGCGTGACATATCAGGCTCTTTACCGCAAGTACCGCTCACAGAGCTTCGGCGACCTGGTCGGCCAGGAGGCGATGGCGCGCGCGCTGCGCGGCGCGATCGCCACGGACCGGGTCGCCCACGCGTACCTCTTCTCGGGCACCAGGGGCACCGGGAAGACGACGACCGCGCGCCTGCTGGCCAAGGCGATCAACTGCCTGCGCCGGGTCGCGGGGACGTCCGAGCCGTGCAACGAGTGCGAGTCCTGCACCCAGGTCCAGGGCGGGTCGGCGCTCGACCTGGTCGAGATCGATGCCGCCTCCAACCGCGGCATCGACGAGATCCGCGAGCTTCGAGAGAAGGTGAACCTGGCGCCCGCGCTCGGCCGCAAGAAGGTCTACATCATCGACGAGGCCCACATGCTGACCACGGAGGCCTTCAACGCGCTCCTCAAGACGCTGGAGGAGCCGCCGGAGCACGTGGTCTTCGTGCTCTGCACGACAGACGCCCAGAAGGTGCCGCTCACAGTGCTGGGCCGCTGCCAGCAGTTCGTCTTCCGCCGGTTCAGCGACGAGCAGATCGTCGGTCGGCTGGACCACATCGCATCCCTGGAGAGCATCCCCGTGGAGAGACCGGCGCTCGAGCTGATGGCGCACGTCGCCCAGGGCTCGATGCGAGATGCGGTCGGGCTGCTCGACCAGCTGGTGCCCCTCACGGATGGGACCATCACGCTGGACGCGGCCCGCGACCTGCTCGGCATCACCGACCCCGGTCAGCTCGACTCCCTGCTCGACCTGGTGCTGGGCGGTCGGGCCGGCGAGGCGCTGGCGGCGCTCGCGGGCATCTACGAGGGTGGCGGCGAGCTCCGACAGGTCGTGCGCGGCCTGATGGAGCGCTGTCGCGATCGCCTGGTGCGGGCCATCGAGGATCGCGATGCGCTGACGCGCGAGCACCTGTCCACCGTGCTGGACGCGCTGCTCCATCTCGACGGCGAGGTGCGGCGGCACGCGGAGCCACGTTTCCTCGTGGAGGCGACCGTCGTCCGCCTGGCCGTGGAGGCGGTCCGGAGCGAGCCGGCGGCACTCCAGGAAGCACGCCCTGCGCCGGCCGGCAGCGCACCGGTGAGCGCCGCGGCCCCGCGGCCCGCAGCCATCCCGCCCGCCGCCGTCGCCGCCCAGCCGGCTGCGGCGCCGCCGCCGGCCGCGAGCGCGCTGCCAAGGGTGGTGCCGCCGGGCGTTCAGCCGGCGCCGGCGGTCGTGGGCGTCGCCCCGGCGGCGCCGGAGGTCCCGGCCGCGCCGGCCGCGCCGGCCGCCGTCGATGGTCCGCCGGGCGGCGAGCCGGGCCGCGACCTCGCGGATGGCTGGCGGCACCTGCTCCAGTCGCTCAACGTGAAGACGCGGGCCTACTTCAGCGAGGCTCGCCCGCAGCTCGAGGGCGGCGACTGCCTGGTGCTCGTGTTCCCGTACAGCTTCCACCACAAGCAGGCGGTGGACAGCGCCGGTCAGGTGGAGCCGCTCCTGAAGGCATGGTTGGGCGCCTCGGCGCGGTTGGACCTCCGTCTCCAGGATGCCTCGCCTCGCCCGGCCCAGGCGGTGGCCGCGCGGACGCTCGCGCCGGAGGAGGACCCCGTCATCAAGGCGGCCGAGAGGAAACTGGAGGCCAAGGTCGTTCGAGTTCGGCCGTTGAAGGAGGCTCCCTGATGCAGAACCAGCTCAAGATGCTCAAGCAGATGCAGCAGATGCAGAGCAAGATCGAGAAGGTGCAGGCCGAGCTCGAGCTCGAGCAGGTCGAGGCCGCGGCGGGCGGTGGAGCGGTGAAGGCCGTGGTCAACGGCCAGCAGAGGCTGCTGTCCATCGCCATCGACCCCGACCTGGCCAGCGACGTCGAGATGCTGCAGGACCTGGTGGTGGCAGCCGTGAACGAGGCGATGGAACGCGCGCGGACGCTGGCGAACACCCGGATGCAGTCGGTGGCCGCCGGCCTCGGACTGCCGCCAGGGCTGATCTAGCGGTTCGGGCGTGTGGCTCAGCTCCCTGCGGCCCTGGAGGAGCTGATCCAGGAGCTCTCGCGCCTGCCCAGCGTCGGGCCCAAGACGGCGCAGCGCCTGGCGTTCCACATCCTCCGGTCCGACCGCGGGCGCGCCGACGCCCTGGCCAGAGCGATCGTCGACGTCAAGACGCGCATCGGCTACTGCGAGCGCTGCTGGAACATCGCCGAGGGCGCGCTGTGCGCGATCTGCCTCTCGTCCCGGCGCGATCCCTCGGTCGTCTGCGTGGTCGAATCGCCGCTCGACGTCCTGGCCATCGAGCGCACCGCCGAGTTCCAGGGCCTCTACCACGTCCTGCACGGGGTGATCTCGCCCATAGACGGCGTTGGCCCGGATGACATCCACGTGCCGGAGCTGCTGGAGCGGATCGGCGCCGGCGACGTACGGGAGGTGATCGTGGCCACCGACGCCGACATCGAGGGCGAGGCCACAGCCGTGTACCTGAGCCGGGCGCTGGCGGCGCTTGGAGTGGCGGTCACTCGACCGGCCCATGGCCTGCCCGTCGGGGGGGATCTCGAGTACGCGGACGAGCTGACGCTGGCTCGCGCGCTGAGCGGCCGGCGAGCGTTCTGAGGAGGTTCCGGACCGGCCTGACGCCAAGTCCGTGGAATGGGTATTATTCACGCTCGTGCGCAGGCCCCGGGAACCCCGGGTCCGGTGGAGCAGGTCCCCGAAAGCCTTGTTTCGAACGAGGGCGGAGGGGGGTATAAAGTAAAGAGTCGCTCGGTTCTCGGCCGCGGGGTCGAGCGACGGATGCGGAGAGGGAGACCGATGGTCTTCCGGGCCGGATCGAAGAAAAGTAAGTGCCGAACTTGCACTCGAGCCGGTTCGGCGCTACAATTGCGGTCACGCCTCCAACCTAAGAGTCCATGCGCCCCAATTGAAGGGACGGCGGGGGAAGCGGTCGGTTCGGCTCCTCGCCGGTGCCGTCGGCGGCTTCCCAGCTGGGTGTGGCGGAAGAGGCAAATCAGCACCTTGACAACTGAAGAGTGGGAAAGACTCTGTAGAGTCGAAAGACTCAGGGCTAGGCCCTGGGTCCCTGTCCTTATGGACGGAGAGTTTGATCCTGGCTCAGGGTTAACGCTGGCGGCGTGCCTAACACATGCAAGTCGAGCGAGGGCTTGCTTCCCGCAAGGGAAGTGAGTTCCTAGCGGCGAACGGGTGAGTAACACGTGGGCAACCTGTCCTCTCGCGGGGGATAACACCGAGAAATCGGTGCTAATACCGCATGTCATCGTCGGAGGCATCTTCGACGAGGAAAGCAGCAATGCACGAGAGGGTGGGCCCGCGGCCTATCAGCTAGTCGGTGGGGTAACGGCCTACCGAGGCTTTGACGGGTAGCTGGTCTGAGAGGACGACCAGCCACACGGGGACTGAGACACGGCCCCGACTCCTACGGGAGGCAGCAGTGAGGAATC
>DASYBH010000259.1:0-4787 GCA_036500885.1 Candidatus Dormiibacterota bacterium | reverse complement strand
TGATGCCGGGCGATCTCGCCGGCCAGGAGGTCGTGCCCGAGGCCGTCAGGGTCCTGAAGGCCTGCGAGCTCGGCTACGAGTTCGAGGAGTTCGAGGTCGGCGCCGGACCGCTCCTGCGTGGCGAGCCCGCGCTGTCCGAGCCGACCTTCCGGGACGCCGCGAGGGCCGACGCCATCCTGTTCGGCGCGATCGGCGATCCCCGCGTCCCCGACGTCGGCTATGCCGCGCAGGTGCTGCTGCGCATGCGCTTCGAGCTCGACCTCTACGTCAACCTGCGCCCGGCGCGCCTCTACGACGACCGGCTGAGCCCGCTGCGCGATCCGGAGCGGCGGCCGATCGACCTGCTGATCGTCCGCGAGAACACCGAGGGCCTCTACGTGGGCATGGGTGGCCGCTTCCGGCGCGGCACCGAGCACGAGGTCGCGATCCAGGAGGACCTCAACACCCACCACGGCGTGAGCCGGGTCATCGAGCACGGCTTCCGTTGCGCGAAGCGACGCCTGTGCATGGTCGACAAGTCCAACGCGATGAACCACGCCGGCGGCCTCTGGCAGGAGCGCTGGCGGGACATCGGGGCGCGCCACCCCGAGATCGAGCCGCGCCACCTGTACGTGGACGCCGCCGCCATGGAGCTGGTGCGCGACCCCACCCAGTTCGAGGTGATCGTCACCGGCAACCTGTTCGGCGACGTCCTCAGCGACCTGACCGCCGCGCTGGTCGGCGGCATGGGCCTGGCCCCCAGCGCCAACCTGAACCCGGAGACCGGCCGGGGCCTCTTCGAGCCGGTCCACGGCAGCGCCCCGAACATCGCCGGCCAGGGCGTCGTGAACCCGCTGGGGGCGATCCTGACCGCCGGTATGATGGCGGAGCACCTCGGCGACGAGGCAGCGGCGAAGAGGATCGAGTCAGCGGTGATCGGCGCGATCACGGCGGGCGAGTGCACTCGGGACCTCGGCGGGTCGCTGTCCACGTCCGAGGCGGGCACCGCGGTGGTCCGGCGTCTGAGCGACTGAATGGATGGGAGTGCGCCAATGGGCATGACCATGACCGAGAGGATCCTGGCCCGCGCGAGCGGGCGGGACGAGGTCAGACCGGGAGACCTGGTCCTGGCCAGGGTGGACTTCGCGATGGGCCACGACCTGACCATCCCGCCGGCGGGCAAGATCATGCGCGAGCAGATGGGCGCCGAGCGGATCTGGGATCCGGAGCGCGTCGCGGTCGTGCAGGACCACTTCCAGCCGGCCAAGGACGCGGCCAGCGCCACCCTGGGCCGCATGACGCGCGAGTTCGCGCGGGACATGGGCGTCCGGTGGTACTTCGAGGTTGGCCAGGGGGGCATCTGCCACACGGTGCTGCCCGAGCGGGGCCTGGTGCTGCCCGGCGAGCTCGTCGTCGGCGCCGACTCCCACTCCTGCACCTACGGCGCGCTCAACAACTTCGCCACGGGCATCGGCTCGACCGACCTGGCCTGCGTGCTGGCGCTCGGCGAGCTCTGGTTCCGCGTCCCCGAGTCGCTGCGCTTCGTCTACCACAACCGCCTGGGTGAGTGGGTCGAGGGCAAGGACCTCATCCTCCACGTCATCGGCACGATCGGGGTGGACGGCGCCCGCTCGAAGGCGATGGAGCACACGGGCGAGGCCCTCCGCCACCTGGACATGGAGGCCCGGCTGACGATGACCAACATGGCCATCGAGGCCGGCGCCAAGAACGGGATCATGGCGTGCGACGACGTGACGACCACGTACCTGCGGGGTCGGGCGCAGCGGCCCTACGAGCCGGTGGTCTCCGACCCGGACGCCGTGTACGAGCGCACCTTCGAGATCGACGCGGAGAAGGTGCCGATCACGCTGGCGCGGCCGACCTCCCCCGACAACATGGCCTCGATCGACGAGGTGGCGGGGACCCGGCTGGACCAGGTCTTCATCGGCTCCTGCACGAACTCCCGCATCACCGACCTGCGCAGGGCGGCGCGGGTGCTGGCGGGGCGCCACGTGGCGCCCTGGGTGCGCCTGATCGTCACGCCGTCCTCCCACGAGGTCGCCAGGCAGGCGGAGCGGGAGGGGCTGATCCGCACCTTCCTGGACGCCGGCGCGGCCTGGACCACCGCCACCTGCGGCGCCTGCCTGGGCGGCCACATGGGCGTCCTGGGAGAGGGCGAGGTCTGCCTCTCGACCACCAACCGCAACTTTCCGGGCCGCATGGGCGACCCGCGGGCGCTGGTCTACCTCGCCAACCCCGCGGTGGCCGCCGCCAGCGCCGTGACGGGCGTGATCACCCACCCGCGCGAGGTGGCGAGGGAGCCGGTGGGCGCATGACGGCCGCGACCATCCTCCGCGGCCGCGCCTGGCGCTTCGGCGACAACGTCGACACCGACCAGATCATCCCGGCCAAGTACGCGATCTACTCGCTCGACGAGGGGAGGCTGGGTCAGCACGCGATGGAGGGCGTGCCCGGCAACGAGGGGGGCTGGTCGCAGGGGATCGCGCGGGGCGACATCATCGTGGCGGGCTCGAACTTCGGGTGCGGGTCGTCCCGGGAGATCGCCCCGATCGCGATCCGCGGCGCCGGCGTCTCGTGCGTCATCGCGGACTCGTTCGCGCGCATCTTCTTTCGCAACTCGATCAACCTCGGCTATCCGATCCTCCAGTCGCCCCAGGCGGCCGAGGCGATCGAGGCGGGAGACGAGCTGGAGGTCGACCTGGAGGCGGGCGTCATCCGCGACCTCACCAGGGGCGACGAGTACCGGGCGGATGCGTTCCCGGAGTTCATGACCGAGCTGATGAGGATGGGCGGGCTGGTCCCATGGGTGCGCCAGCGGCTGGAGGAGCGAGGTGGAAGGGATTGAGCCGGTCGAGCTGCAGGAGCCGCTGGACCACCTGGTCAGGCCGCCGTCGCGCTTCTCACACGACCTCGCGTTCCCGGCGCCGGAGCGGATCCGCGTCTACGACGACACGCTGCGCGACGGCGAGCAGATGCCGGGCGTGGCGATCTCGCCGCGCGACAAGTACGAGCTGGCCAGGGCGCTGAGCGACATCGGCGTCCACATCATGGACGTCGGGTTCCCCGCGGTGTCCGAGAGCGAGCGGGAAACGCTGCGCCTCGTGCTGGAGGGGCGCCGCCGTGGCGAGCTCCGGCAGGACCTGGAGGTCCTGTGCATGATGCGCAGCAACCCGGCCGACATCGATGCGACCATGCGAGTCGTCGACGAGCTCGGCCACCGGCGTGACGAGGTCAGCTACTTCATCTTCACATCGGCGTCGGACCTGCACGTGAAGTACAAGCTGGGCAGGACGCTGCTGGCCCGCGAGGGCCTCCCCGCGAGCGAGTGGCTGGAGCTGCCGGTCGAGTTCTACCGGGAGGCCAACATTCGCATGCTGACCGACGCGATCCGCTACGCGCGTTCGGCTGGCGCCGGGCTGATCGAGTTCGGGGGTGAGGACGGCTCCCGTGCCGACCCCGAGTACGTGAAGCGCCTCCATCGGGAGGGACTGGAGGCCGGCGGTGCCCGGCCCTCGACCCCGGACACCGTCGGCTGTTACTCACCCTACGCTGTCCGTGACTACATTTCGCAGATAAAGGAGGCAACGCCGCAGGCGCCTCTGGTGGTGCACTTCCACAACGACCTCGGGCTCGGCGCCTGGAACACGGTCGTGGCGCTGGGCAGCGGGGCGGAGGTGTTCACCACCAGCGTCAACGGGATCGGCGAGCGCACGGGCAATGCGCCGATGCACCAGGTCCTGCTGCAGCTCCGCTACCTGTTCGAGATCGAGATCCCCGGCTTTCGCTACGAGAAGCTGCGCGACCTGGCGCGGCTGATGGAGCGGCTGAGCGGCATTCCCGTGGCGCCGGTCGAGCCGGGCATAGGGCTGAACGTGTTCAGCCACGAGTCCGGCATCCACACGGCGGGAATGCTGATCCACCCGGAGATCTACCAGTTCATCCCGCCCGGAGACCTGGGCGCCGAGGTCCGCTACGTGTATGGGAAGCACTCGGGCGCCATGGTCATCGAGCACGCTCTGCGGCAGGCAGGCATCGCCCCGGAGCCGCGGCTCCTCGCTCGCGTCATCGAGGAGGTGAAGCGCCTGCGCGAGGAGCGGGCGGAGCGAGCCGACTTCGCCGGCTTCCAGCGTGTGTACTATGACCACCTGGAGGGCATGGGCGTGACCGCGGAGGAGGTGGCCGGCATTGCCACGGCGCTGAGGGTTGAGCTTGCGGACGGCTGAGGCGGGCGCGGCGACTCGCGAGGAACTGCTGCGCATCCACCGCTGGATGTGCGCTGCCAAGGCGCTGGACGACCGGATGCACATCCTGGTCCGTCAGGGAAGGGCGCCGTTCGTCGGCTCGTCGCGCGGCCACGAAGGGATCCAGGTCGCGGCCACGGCGGTGCTGCGGCCGGATGACTGGGCGGTGCTGCACTATCGCGGTCTCGGCAACGCCGTCACCAGGGGCCTGACCGCGCGCGAGTGGATGCTGGCCGTGTTCGCCAGGGCCGGCGACCCGCTGTCGGGCGGCCGCAACATTCCCGGCGGCTGCTTCTCTCACCCGCGGCTCAGGATCGCGCCCGTCTCCCAGGTGGTGGCGACGTGGATCCCCAAGGCCGCGGGCATCGCGTACGCGAGCAGGATGCGCGGTGAGGGCGCCGTGACGCTGTGCACCTTCGGAGACGGCGCGACCTCGAAGGGCGACTTCCACGAGGGACTGAACTTCGCGGCCGTCCACCGGCTGCCAGTGGTCTTCGTCTGCGAGAACAACGGCTACGCCATCTCGGTGCCCCTGCGCCTGCAGAC
>DASYBH010000258.1:0-6887 GCA_036500885.1 Candidatus Dormiibacterota bacterium | reverse complement strand
CGACGGGAGCATCGTGACCAAGAAGCAGGACAGCAGCGGGGCCTGGCCGCAGGCGTGGGACACGGTGGGCACGTTCTCGGCGGCGGGGTCGCCGGCGGCGCTGCTGAGCCCGGTGACCGGGCAGACGGAGGTGGTGGCGCGTGCCACCGACGGAACCCTGTGGAGCACGGGGGAGACGCAGGCTGGCTCGGCGACGTGGCGGGCCTGGGTGAGCGTGAGCCAGCTGAACCCGTCGACGGGACTGCCGGAGGTGGCGGCGACGGACCCGACGTCGTTCGCGGTGAACGGAGCGGCGTCGTACACGTGGGCGTTCGTGTTCATCCGCGACGACGGGGCGCGGCGGGTCTACACGGTCAGCTAGACGCTGACCGCCGGCCTGGCGGCGAGCGCGGCGGCGCCCGCCGTCGCCGCCCACACACTGCCCGGTATGTGAGGCTGCGCCGGCATGGCGCCCTCCTCCGAGGGAGGGCGCCATGCCGCGCACGGACGCGGAACGCGACCTCCTCCAGGCAGGGCAGACCCATGAGGTCCCAGTCCCAGGACCGCCCGCGGCCCGGTGCCGTGCCTGGGCACCGGCCGCCGGTGCCGCTCGGCGTGCCGCCGTGCTCGGAGCAGCAGCCCTGGACTTCAGGTCGCCTCGCCGCGTCCCTTGGCGTCGCCGTGGACGCCACCGACGTAGTCCCAGCGTCGCAGAGCGGTGGTCAGCCGTTCCTGCTGCTCTCGGGCCTCCGCCACGATGGCGGCGGCGCCGCCGGCCAGACGGTCCTGGTCCACGCGGGCGCGGTGCGGCTCGCGGGCGATCCAGTCCGCCAGCGCAGCCAGCAGCTCCTCGGAGGCGACGATCGGTCGCCCCAGCCGCATCGCCAGGTTCAGCGCGTCGCTCGGCCGCGCGTCGATGGTGGTGCGGCGACCGCCCGACCGGACCACGATCTCGGCGTGGAAGACCTCGTCCACGAGCTTGACGACCCGGACCTCGTCGAGCTCCATGCCCGCCTCCTCCATCAGCCGCGCCATCAGGGCGTACGGCCCTGGCCGGCTGGTCTCGACCCCCGCCAGGAGGTGGGCCAGCCACACCGCCTCGGTGCCGGACACCCACACGGCGAGGATGCGGTCCCCGTCCGCCTCATCCAGGACGATGACGTGCGCCCCCGGGACGCCGTCCCGCTCCGCGACGCGGTACACGTCCCGGGGCCGCATGAGCACGAATCGATCGGTCGTTGATTCCGCCACGGTGAAGCTCCTCCATGTGCTGTCGAGCCGCGCTTTCAGTGCCACGCGGCCCTGGTGCAGCCGGGCCTTGACCGCGCCCACCTCGACGCCCAGCGCCAGCGGGAGCACGACCACGGCCACCTCCTCCAGCCGCTGCCACCGCGGCTGCCGGCCCGGTCCTCGGAAGCGACGGTCGCGACCAGGCGCGCTGACGGTGGCTGGGCGGCGGCGAACATCCATGCGCCCGAGTATGCCGAATCAGACCGAACCGACGTTCGGCCGGCAGGCTACCCTCAGAAGGTCCTCGGCTCGTACAACACGCCATGGCTACCGTCGCGTTACGGACGGCAGTTGTGGAAGGTTGCTTAGGATGGGAATTCAGCGCCGCGAAGCACGGAGGGAGGTTGGCAAGTGATATACAGCGCCGAACTTGATCAGCACGTCGAGGAGATGCGGCGGGTCAACGCGCAGCTGGCGAACCTGCCGCCGGCGCCGTGGCGCACGGTCGAGGACGTGCAGCGCCTGCGCGTACTCCTCGCATCGCCCGACTCGCCGTTCGCGGCGACGATGGGGCAGCCGGTCCTGCCCGTCGCCGAGACGACCATTCCCGGCCCCGCAGGCCCCATCCCGGCCCGCGTCATCCGCCCCGATCGCGTCGAGGCCGTCTACCTGGACATCCACGGCGGCGCCTGGATGATCGGCTCGGCCCGGATGGACGACCGCGAGAACGACGAGCTCGCCAGGACGTGCGGCGTGGTGACCGTCAGCATCGACTATCGCCTCACCCCTGAACACACCCTGGGCGACGCCATGGACGACTGCGAGGCGGCGGCGCTGTGGGTGATCGAGCGGGCACAGGCGGAGTTCGGGACCGATCGCCTGCTGATCGGGGGCGGGTCCGCAGGTGCGCACCTCGCTGCGATGACCCTGCTGCGGCTTCGGGACCGCCACGGCGCGGCGCGGCGATTCCTCGCCGCCAATCTCGTGTTCGGCTGCTTCGACCTGTCGGGGACGCCCAGCACGCGCATCCGGGGCGCGCGGTCGTTCACGCTCGGACGCGAGGTCTTCGAGAGCGTCCTGGAGCACGTCCTCGACCGCCGGCCGCTGAACGAGATCCGGGACCCGTCGATCTCACCGCTGTTCGCCGAGCTGTCCGGGCTGCCGCCGGCCCTGTTCACGGTGGGCCTGCTCGACCCGCTGCTCGACGACACCCTGTTCATGTCCAGTCGCTGGCAGGTCGCCGGCAACGAAGCCGAGCTGGCGCTCTACCCCGAGTCGGAGCATGGGTTCACGGGCCTCCCGACGGCCATGGCGAGGGCCGCGACCAGGCGCCAGCAGGACTTCGTGCGGAGCCGGCTCGCCGCGGCCGCCGCCGTCGGCCAGACGGCCCAGTAGGCGGTGGCCGGCTGCGCCGTTCATGACGTCGCTCCTGGCGGACCTGTGTCCTCTTCTCTTCGTCTCATCCGATATGCGCTTCGATGAGATCGGCGAGCTCCATCGTCGCTTGGTGGCAGGCGGCAGAGTAGCGCGTGAATTGGGGGAACCCATGGGTCAGATCGGGATAGTGCACGTAGGTGAGGTCGTTCCCGGCGGCCGCAAGTTTCTGCGCGTAGGCGTGTCCCACATCGCGGAGCGGGTCGAATCCGTTCGTGACAAGGATCGCCGGCGGCAGGTTGGCATGCGATTCTGCGTTCAAGGGGGTGATGTACGGATGGCGCCCATCATCCGAGTTCTTGAGGTAATTGCGCACCATCTCATAGATGCCATTCGTTTCGAGATAGAGCCCGGTCCGATTCTCGCTCCCCGATAGCGTGTCGCCCGGGAAGGCGGCCTCCGGGAAGAGCGGCATGTGCAGGGCGAGCTTCGGACCGCTCTCATCGCGGAGCTTGAGCGCGAGGACACAGGTCATGTTGCCGCCTGCTGAGTCGCCACCGACAGCGATCTTGTTCGCGTCGACGCCCTGTGCATCGGCGTTGTTGAAGAGCCAACGCACGAAGTATTCGATCTCCTCGATCTGTACCGGGAACTTCGCCTCCGGGGCGAGATGATACTCGATGGCGTAGGTGATGATGCCGGCGCGCTCAGCAATGAGGCGCATCGGGACCTCGAACTCATCGAGCGTTCCATAGGTGAAGCCGCCACCATGGATATACGCCAGAGCCCCCGACGGAACGCTCGTCGGACTGGTCGGCGTGTGCCTGCGAACTGCGAGGGACCCGTGCGGGCCGGCCAGGACGAGAGTGTCGACGGCACCGATCTCAGGCCAGGGCCCTTCGCCGAGCATCGTCTGATCGCGACGTCCCTGTGCGATGGTCACATCGGCTCCCAGGGTGGGACCCTGTGGCAGCCACGCCTCGAGCTCAGGGTCGAGTGTTCCTCGGCCCACAGATGCAGGGATGTTCGTCCGCTTGTAGACAGGCATGTGCCTCTTCCTTACTTTTGGAAACGTGGCGCCGTCACCCCGATGGCGCTTGCGCTATCTCTGCGCGCTGCTGCTAGCGGCTCATGCTTCGTCAAGTACACCCGGGCGCGCTGGACGAGCATGGAATTATTCAGGCTCGACGGCACCCCTTCGAGGCACCGGTCAGTACGAGCCTGGGTGACAGAGCGCCGGGCGTCAAGGTTTCCCTTCGGCTCTTCGCGACCTTGTCGGCCGCACCGCTGGTGGGTCTGAACGGTCGAGGCCAGGGCCGGGGGATGCCGATCCCCCCGGCGTCTACGCAGCCCCCAGCGCGGCCAGGCTCCGGCGGCTGATCGCCAGGCTCTCGAACGGGTCGCGCCGGCACTCGTCCTGCTCGACGATCAGCGAGCGGACCCCCGCCTCCCGGCAGGCCGCCAGCAGTTCAGGCCAGTCGAGGTTGCCCTCGCCGATCTCCGCCATCACCGGGCTGCCGTCGACGACCGCCATGTCCTTGACGTGGATCGACGGCTCGCGGCCGCGCAGCCGCCGGACCCAGCCGGCCGGGCTGCCGCCACCGAACTGGATCCAGTACGTGTCGAGCTGCGCGCCCACCAGCGCCGGGTCGCTCGCGCGGTACAGGATCTCCAGCCCGCTCTCCGGGCCGAACCGCTCCAGCTCGAAGCTGTGGTTGTGGTACGAGAGCGCGATGCCGGCCGGCCGCAGCCTCGCCGCCACCTCGCCGGCCTCGGCGCCGAAGCGCGCGTAGCCGGCGGCGTCGCGGTACGCCGGCGGCAGCACCGGAACCGCCACGTGCGCGCAGCCCCATGTGCGGCAATCATCGATCGTCGCGTCCGTCTCGTCGCGCAGCCGCTCCCACCGGACGTGGGCCGAGCAGGCGACCAGCCCGGTGTCCTCGAGCAGCCGCGCCAGCCGCGATGGCTCGATCGGGCCCAGCCCGGCCAGCTCGACGCCCTCGTAGCCCATCTCGCGGACCCGGTGCAGGCCGGCCGCGATGGCGTCAGCGTCCCGCAGGTGCTCGCGCAGCGTGTAGAGCTCGGCCGCGATCATGCGTCCCTCCTCGTCAGCACCACGCCGTCCGGCAGCGGCAGGGGGCGCTCGCACGTGCTCGCCACCTCCACGTGCCGCTCGCCCGCCGACGACTCGGTCACGGCCTGCATCACGTCCAGCACGTGGTACGCCATCACGCCGGATGCGCGCGGCGGCCTGCCCTCGGCAGCGGCCTGCACCATGTCGACGACCCCGATCCCGCGACAGTTGCGGCAGGCGGCCGTGTGGTCGTAGGCCAGCGGCACGTCCCGCCACCCGGCGTCATCCGAGTACAGGTTGGCGGTGATCGGGCCTCCGAACGTGTTCGGGTCCGGCAGGTTGACCACGCCGCCGGGGGCGTAGAGCTGCAGCTTGGGCAGGTCGGCCCCCCAGACGCCGAACGCCGCGATCAGGTTGACGAGCGCGCCGGAGGCGAACTGCAGGATGCACGTGACGTAGGTGTCCGTGCCCACGCTGAACGTCTGGCCAACGAGCGGGCCGGACCCGATCACCCGCTCGGGGTACAGCCTTCGCCCGAAGGCGGTGACGCGGCGCACGGGGCCGAGCAGGCTGACCAGCGCGGCCACGTAGTAGATGCCCACGTCCCACAGCGGGCCGGCCCCCGGCTGGTAGAGGAAGGCGGGGTCGGGGTGCCAGCGCTCGGGACCGCGTGTCATCAGGCACGCCGTCCCGGCGACCGGCTGGCCGATCAGTCCGTCGTCGATCAGCCGGCGCGACGTCTGCAGTCCGGCCCCGAGCACCGTGTCGGGCGCGCAGCCCAGCAGGAGGCCGTGCTCCTCCGCCTCGCGGAGCAGCGCCGCGCCCTGTTCGCGGTCGACACCCAGCGGCTTCTCCGTCCAGACGTGCTTGCCCATCCGCAGCGCGGCCCTCGTGATCTCGAAGTGCGCGCTGGGCACGGTCAGGTTGACCACGAGGTCGATCCCGGGGTCCTTCAGCAGCTCCGCCTGGGTGCACGCACGGCCCACCCCGAACTCGGCGGCCCGAGCCTCGGCCCGCTCCGGGATCAGGTCGGCGCACGCGACGACGTCGACCTCCGGCGATGCGGTCAGGTTCCGCAGGTAGACCTCGCTGACGGTCCCGCACCCGATCACGCCAACCCTCATCGGCTTCCTCCCTTGTTCGAGTCAGGCGTGACCAGGCGCACGCTCTCGCGCAGCATGGCACGGCCGTGGCCAGTGCGGCCGGGCCGGAACGAGGTCTCCCACTCTGATGGCCTCCGCGAAGCGCTCACTGCGCTCGGCCCGCTTCGGCGGTGGTGGGCGACGCTTCGCACAGGTGGGGTCGCCGCCGCGATGTGGCACCGTGAGGAGCAAATGGCAGGCGCGATCGAGGAGGCCCCGGTGGTCGTGCGGCTGCGGCCGCCCCGGCACCGTGTCAGCCCCAGGGCGATCTGGTACTGGACGGTCCGCGCGCTCTGGCCCTGGCTGGCAGTGGCCGCGGTGCAGGTGCTGTGGGTGCTGCAGGGGGATGACGGCCAGCTGCGCTGGCACGCCGTCGTCCTGGTGGCGACGGTCGTGGCGGCCGCCATCCACCTCACGGTCATGCCGCGGTGGCGCTTCCACGTCCACCGCTGGGAGGCGACGCCGCACGCCGTGTACACGCAGGCCGGCTGGTTCGACCAGGAGCGGCGCATCGCTCCTGTGTCCCGCATCCAGACCGTCGATACGCACCGAGGGCCGCTCGAGCAGCTCTTCCGGCTCTCCGCCGTCACGGTCACGACGGCCTCGGCCGCGGGCCCGCTGAAGATCTCCGGCCTCGACCGCGACGACGCGCAGCGCCTGGTGGACGAGCTGGCCGCCACCGCCGAGGCGATGCGGGGAGACGCGACGTGACGTCCCCGCGCCACCCCGCCGCCCCGGCGCCGGACCGCCGGCCGTCCCGCTCGGGGACGGACGGCTGCGGCTGGCGACGGCTCAGCCGCCGGATGCTGGTCGTGCACCCCATCAGTGCGCTGCTCACGGCGCTGCCCGTCCTGGCCGCGGCCCTGGTCGCCGGCAGCAGCACCGGCCAGGGAGGCTGGTGGGGGCTGCTCGGCGCCGGGATCACCGTGGCCATCGGCGCGCTGCGCTGGGTCACCACCACCTACCGGATCACCGGCCAGCAGCTCCAGGTGCGGCGGGGGCTGCTCCAACGTCGCCTCGTCGGCGTGCCCCTGGATCGGGTGAGGACCGTGGACGTCAGCGCCTCCGCGCTGCACAGGGTGCTCGGG
>DASYBH010000257.1:0-2861 GCA_036500885.1 Candidatus Dormiibacterota bacterium | reverse complement strand
AGCGGTTCGGCTTGGCCTGGCTCACGGTCTGGGCCGCGGCCTGAGCTGTCCCGCCGAGGACCGGGAACGCGCTGTGCACGGCGGCCGTGCAGAGCCACACGACGAGCCCGACGCCGAGCCCGCCGATCGTCCGATGGCACCTTCGCTTCATCTGAACTCCCCCTCCTGCCGAAAATGAAGTGCACGGGCAGCGTAGGGAGGGCGTCGAAGCCGGTCCACGCACACTCCGACGGTTTCTCCTACAGTTGTCGGCGTTCGGGAAGTCCGGAGCGCGGGGGATGCGCGATGGAACTGTCGATTGCGGCCGGGCAGCCGGCCTTCGGGGCTCTGCTGCGCCGGCACCGACTTGCGGCGCGGCTCACGCAGGAGGCGCTGGCCGAGCGCGCGGGGCTGAGCGCGAAGTCCGTCAGCGCGCTGGAGAGCGGCGTCCGCAGGAGCCCGTACCGGGCGACGATCGACCGGCTCGCGGACGCTCTGGGGCTGTCACCACCCCAGCATGCGGAGCTGGCTGCCTCGGCACGCCGTCAGCCGCGGGCCCCTGTCCGGTCGGAACGGCCGGCGCTCGGCGACCGCCCCGGGCTCCCGGTGCCGCCGACACCGCTGGTCGGCCGCGGCGCCGACCTCGCGCTCGGGCTCGAGCTCATGGGCCGGCCCGAGGTGCGCCTGCTGACGATCACCGGCTCCCCGGGCGTGGGCAAGAGCAGGTTCGCCCTGGAGCTGGCCTGGGCGCTGTGCGCCGGCCGCGACGAGGTCCGGTTCGTGCCCCTGGCCGCCCTGGCCGACCACGGCCAGGTGGGCCCGGCGATCCAGCAGGCGCTGGCGGTGCCGGACGGCGCGACGCCGGTCGAGGAGCGCCTGGCCCGCCACATCGGTGCCCGGCGAGTCCTCCTCCTCCTCGACAACTTCGAGCACGTGCTCGGGGCGGCCCGGCTCGTGGCCTCCCTGCTGGCGGCGTGCGCGGAGCTCCACCTGCTGGTCACGAGCCGCGCGCCGCTGGACGTGCGCGGCGAGCACCGGCTCCCGCTCGGGCCGCTCGAGGTCGCCAACCCATCCCGCCGGCTGGCTCCCGTGGAGCTCGGCCGTGTGCCGGCGGTCGAGCTGTTCGTGCAGCGGGCGCGGGCCGCCAACCCCGTGTTTCGGCTGGCCCCCGACAACGCGGTGCCGGTCGCCGAGATCTGCCGGCGACTGGACGGCCTGCCGCTGGCGCTGGAGCTGGCCGCGCCGTGGATCGCGACGCTGTCGCCGGACACGCTGCTGGCGCGCCTGGAGGACCGCCTGCGCCTTCTGGCCCACGGCCCAGCTGACCTCGCCGACCATCAGCGCACGCTGCGCGACACCCTTCGTTGGAGCCACGAACTGCTGAGCCCGTCCGAACGGGTGCTGTTCCGCCGGCTGTCGGTCTTCCGCGGCGCGTTCGGGCTGGAGGCGGCGGAGACGGTCTGCGCCGGCGCCGGGCTGGACTCCGGCGACGTACCCGTGTGCGTGGCGCGGCTGGTGGACAAATCGCTGGTCGCCGTGGAGCCCGAGCCCGGCCGGCCGGCCCGGTACCGGCTGCTGGACACGATCCGCGCGTATGCCGCCGAGCTGCTGGCGGCCGACGAGGCGCCGGGCGCCGAGGCGCCGGACGCCGTGCACGGCCGCCACGCGAACCACTACCTGCGGATGGCGGAGGCGGCCCGCGACCCGCGCTGGTCGCCGGGTCGGGTCGAACAGATCCATTGCCTCGAGGCCAGCTACCCGGACCTCCACGCGGCGCTCCGGTGGCACCAGGCGCACGACGTGGACCGGTGGGTGCAGATGGTCACCGCTCTGAGCTGGTTCTGGACCACGTACTCGCACCTGGACGAGGGGCGCGAGTGGCTCCTCGCCGTGCTGGAGGCGTTCCCGCCGGTCTCGGCGGAGCGGTGCCATGTGCTGCACA
Source organism: Candidatus Dormiibacterota bacterium (assembly GCA_036500885.1). GTDB lineage: Bacteria > Chloroflexota > Dormibacteria > Dormibacterales > Dormibacteraceae > CF-161. The sequence continues at coordinate 940 of DASYBH010000257.1, read as the reverse complement.
CGCTCGGGGTCCTGGCGTACTGGCAGGGCCGGTACCCCGCCGCGGACGAACTGCTGCGCCGGAGCCTGGCGCTGGCGAAGGAGCTGGACGATCACGAGGAGGTGGCGAGGATCACGGCGTCGATCGGGCACGCCGCACTGGCCGCGGGGGACCGGGCCGCCGCATGGGCGGCGTACGAGCGCGTCATCACGAGCGCGGCCGACGACGCGCTGCGCGGCCTCGTGCTGGTCAGGATGGGCGACCTGCACCTCCAGGAGGGCAGCATCGCGAAGGCACGGGACGTGCTGGTGCGCGGCCTGGCCATGGCGACACGGACCGGCCACATGGACGCGGTGGCCAGGGCGGACATGTTCCTGGGAGTCGCCGCCTACCTGGACGGCGACAATCCGGAAGCATTGCGCTGCGCCACCGCGAGCCTGCGTCAGTACGCGCGGATCGGGCACTGGAGCGGTGTCGCGGGGACGCTCGAGGCCCTCGCCGTCCTGGCCATGGCGCGCGGGGACGGGGTCCGCGCGCTGCGGCTGGGTGGGGCGGCGGCGGCCATCCGGCGGCGGATCGGCTCGCCGCCCTCGAGGGGCTGGGAGGACGTGGTGGCGAGCGCGGCGTTCGAGCCGGCCCGCGCCATCACCGGCGCATACGCGGACGAGGCCTGGGCGGACGGTGAGCGCCTGTCCCTGCAGGACGCGATCGAGGATGCCCTGGACCTCTCCAGGTAGTTCGCGACCGCATGGCTACGTACACAGCAGCGGGGGTGGGATCGCCTGCGGCGTGAAGCGCGCTGACTGCTCCTGGCGCAGCGTGCTCAGGTCCGCCACGCCGCCCTGCAGCGTGTTGCGCCGCTGCGGCTCGGCAAAGTACGCCTTGTCCAAATTGATGGCGGCGAGCTGGACCCTAGAGCGCCGGTCAAGTAGTAGACGGATCTTTGCCGCCCAGGCACCCC
>DASYBH010000256.1:0-6875 GCA_036500885.1 Candidatus Dormiibacterota bacterium | reverse complement strand
CGCGACAGTGTCGAAGAAGCCGAGCTCCTCGCGGCTCCTGCCGAACAGCTCCGCGAGGTGACGCTGGTAGAACAGGCTCGGCCTCAACCCCAGCTCCCACCTCGACACCATCTGGCGCGTCACGCTGCTGCGCGCCCGCCTCTCCAGCTGCCTGGCCAGCTCCTCCTGCGTCCACGGCACCGCCATTCGTGCCGCTCGCAGTCGCTCGTTCCCGGCCATGTCGGTTCAAGCGTACGACCCCGGCCGCCTGCCTGACATCGGGTTTGCGGCGATGAGGCGACCACGGCGCGCGCGTGGTGCGCGCCCGAGCGGTTTGCTGAGACAGCGCGACGCCAGCATGAGGCGTCGGGCCGCAGAGCTCGTCCAGCGTGCCGCACGGCGACATCACAGTGCGTCCGTGCGCCGAGGAGTTGACATCGTGAGGCGGATGACCACCCGACTGAGGTACACGACCGTCTGGTATCGCGGCATCCCGTACACGCTCGACCTCGCACGGTGCCGCCGGGCGCTCGTGCACCGGCAGGTCGAAGGCGCGTTCAGCAGCATGGAGGGCCTCGCCAGATCCATCGGCGTCAGCCGCAGCACGGTGAGCAGGTTCTTCGCGGGACGCCCGACGTCACTGGCCGTCACGCTGAACATCCTCGACGCGCTGCACCTGACGTTCGAGGAGGTGGCCACGCCGGACACCGACGATCCGGACGACCCGGCGGGACCGTCGAGCGCCGGCGTGGGCGCCCGGCCGTCGCCGCGTCTCCCCGGCACCGGGTCGCTCACGACCGTCGCGGCGTCCCCCAGTCGCGGCGTCCCGCAATAGATAAGGAAGACGACTTGCCCCCCCTGACCCCCCGGCGTCAGGGGGAGGGGGGCGGGGCGGTCCGGCGCTCCCCCTACCGCCGTGCCGTCACAGGTCGCGCAGCACCTCCAGCGGCGCGCGCCGCACCATCCGGAGGCCCGCCAGGGCGGCCGCGACCGTCGATGCGATCGCCAGCAGCGCGACCAGGCTCAGGTATCCCCACGGCACGGCCAGGGCGGCCGGCGGCGGGTCGAACACTCCGGTCAGCACCGCCACCAGCATCGCCGACAGCGCCCAGCCGCCGAGCGCGCCGGCCACCAGCCCGCCGCCGATGACCAGTGCCACCTCCGTCCAGACGATGGCCGCTAGCTGGCCCGGACGCGCGCCCACCGCGGACGCGATCGCGAACATGCGCCGCCGCTCGATCAGGCCGAGGGCCAGCACCAGCCCGCTGGCCGCGGCGGCCAGCACCAGGGCGAACGCGAGCTCGACCCTGGTCAGCCCCGCCAGGTCCACCGCCGTCAGGCTCGTCCCGGCCGCGGCCACCCCGCTGGCGCTCGTGACCTGGACGCCCGGCCCGACGACGCTCCGGATGCGCTGCGCCACCACGTCGGGCGGCGCGCCGTCCGTCGTGACCAGGAAGGAGTCGACGGCCGCGCTGCCCGTCGCCGACGCGACGTACGCGGCGTTGGCGACCAGGAAGCTGTCCTTGGGCGCGGTCGGGAACTCCCTCACGACGCCCACGTAGTGGAACGTCACCGGGCCGTAGGCCCCGGTCCGCTGGTCCTGCAGGCGGAGGGTGATGCGGTCGCCGGCCTGGAGCTGGAAGTCGCGCACTGTCTCGGCGCTCACCAGGATCCCGTCCGGCTCGCGGGCCAGCCGGGCGAAGACCGCGGAGGCGGATCCGCCGTCCACGTACGCGTCCTGCAGGCGCGCGCCGTCCACCACGCTGGCCGCTCGGATGCCGTACAGGTCCTGCAGGTCGGCGCCGACGTAGGCGAATCGGTGCTGGAGCGGCTCCACGCTGCGCACACCCTCCACGGCCCGGAGTCGCGCCCTCGCTCCCGGCGGCACCGCGGCGCCCGGCGGCTCCGCGACCCGGACGTCGGCGCCGTTGGTCAGCGTGGCGTCAACCGCCGCCTGCTGCCGGTACGTGGCGTTGAACACCGCCGTGGAGATCGCGAACCCGGCGCTGAGCGCCACCAGCGCGACGGCCGCCGCGATCGGGCCCCGCTGCCGGCCCACCCACGAGGCGACGGTCACGGCCAGACCGCGGACGGCCGGTCGCAGCAGCCAGGCCAGCGGACCCCGGCCGCGAGCGAGCAGGTCCGCGGCCGCGTGCCAGGCCAGCAGCCCGAAGCCCGCCCACAGCAGCACCGGCCCCAGCAGCGGCCACGCGCTGACCGAGACCTGCGGCACCCCCTCGGGCACCAGCAGGAGCGCGAAGCCGGTCTGCCGAGCGAACCAGAACACGACGCCGGCGGAACCCAGCAGCGCCGCATCGACCACGTACCGGCCCCATCCGGGCGGACGGACACGCCACACCTGGCGCCGGGCGCCGGTCACCGTGAGGCGGCACGCGTCGCGCCAGGCCGGCACGAGCAGCGTCCCCGCCGCGATGGCGAGCCCGGCCGCCGAGGCCGCGGACACCCACACCGCGGCGGCGGTGGGCGTGGGCCCGAACGAGCCGGAGCCGAACGCCAGGCGGCCAATCAGCCACGCCGCGGCGAGGCCCACCGCCGATCCGAGCAGCCCCGCCGCCAGCGCCTCGACCAGCGCCAGGCCGAGCAGCTGCGAGGCGGAGGCGCCCCGCGCGCGCAGGAGCGCCTGCTCGCCACGGCGCCGGTCGCCGCCCGAACGCGCCACCGACGCCGTCAGGAGCGCCGCCACCACCGCCCCCGGCAGCGCGAGGAACACGAACAGCAGCTGTGCGTACAGCGCGTCCGAGCGGGCGGCGTCCAGGGTGGCGGCGAGGTTGTCGCCGACGAGCCCGGCGCCGGCCAACCTGGCCTCCAGGTTGCGCGCCCCGCCGGTGACGTCCGTGTAGGCGCTGACCGGGTCCGCCGGCAGGTCGTGCGCGAGACGGACGTGCACCTGCGCCGCGACGCGGTCCGGGCGAGCGGCCGCCAGCGGGTCGAACGCCTCGTGCCAGCTCGCCGCCGGGAGCAGGAGCACGTTGTCAGGCGGGGCGGTGGGCTGGCTCTGCGCCGGCGCGCCGACCCTCCGGAAGAGCGCGTCCGCGTCGGGCAGCGCCACGATGGCGTCAACGCGCATCGATACCGGCGGCAGCGGCGCCCGACCGACCGCGATGGTGTCGCCTGGCGCGGCATGGAGGTTGGCGGCGGTCTGCTGGGCCAGCAGGACGCCCCCACCGCCGCCGGCCAACCGCCGGACCTCGGCGGGGAACGTCGCCTCGTAGCCCGGCGGCAGGCCCACCACCACGCCCGCGCCCGTGGTCCGCGTCGCGCCGCCGGAGCTCGCCTGGAAGCCGTCGGTCTGGGCGAACGCGACCGGCAGGGCAGCGCGGGCCCGGGGATACCCCTGGACCTGCCGCAGCACGGCGGACGCGTCGGCTCCCGGCTGGGCCTGGACCTGCCAGTCCACACCCACGCGAGCGATCGAGCGGGCCGTCATGCTCGCCTCGGCGGCCGCGATGAACGGGCCAACCGCGGCCAGCAGCGCCACCGCCACGGCGACGCCGGCGGATGCGCCCAGGAACCGGGCGCGCCGGCGGGCGAGCACGCCCCGGAGCCACAGCAGCGCCAGCATCATGCGGCGCCGGCTACGAGGCTGCCGTGGTCCATCCGCCAGCGAACGGGAAAGTGGCCGGCCACCCCGGCATCGTGGGTGCTGACCACCAGCGCGGCGCCGAGCGACCTGGCGGCCTCCACCAGGAGGTCGATCACCTGGCCCGCCGACGCCTGGTCCAGCTGTCCGGTCGGCTCGTCGGCCAGGATGAGCCGCGGCCCGCTGACCAGCGCTCGCGCGACCGCGACGCGCTGCGCCTGACCGCCGGACAGCTCCTCCGGCAGCCGGCCCGCGAGGTCCGCCATGTCGACCCGTTCCAGCGCCCGCATCGCCTGCTCGCGCGCCTCCCGGTCGTCAGCGCCCAGCAGCAGCAGCGGCAGCGCCACGTTCTCCGCCACGTCCAGCGGGGCGAGCAGGCTCGGGCCCTGGAACACCACCGCGATGCCGGACGGCCGCAGCGGATGCTGGAGGGCCGGCCAGCACACCGACCCCGCGGTCGGCCGGTCGAGCCCGGCGAGGAGGTGGAGGAGGGTGGACTTCCCGCTGCCGGAGGGGCCGGTCACCGCGATCAGCTCGCGCGCCCCGACCGCGCAGCCGACGTCGCGCAGCGCGACGAGCTCGGCCGCCCCGGCGCGGTACACGCGCCGCACGGCGTCGCAGCGGACCAGCGGCGACGCGCCGGTCACGCCTCCACCCTGCCGTCGCGCATCGCGACCGTCCGGTGCGCCGTGGCCGCCACCGCCGGGCTGTGCGTGACCAGGACGACGGCCGCGCCGCCGCCCGCGACGTCGAGCAGCAGCCGGAGGAGGCCCTCCTCAGCCGCCGCGTCCACCTCGGCCGACGGCTCGTCGGCCAGGACCAGCCCGGGGTCGTTGGCGAGCGCGACGGCGAGCCCCGCGCGCGCCAGCTCGCCGCCCGAGAGCTCGGACGGGTGCGCGGCCCGCCGCGGCCCGAGGCCCACCTGGTCCAGCAGCGCGTCCACCCGCGCCGGATCGGGCCGCCTCGCCAGCCGCTGCACCAGGACCAGGTTGTCGCGGACGGTCAGGTGGTCGAGGAGGTTGCCCGACTGGAAGAGGATGCCGATCGCGCGCCGCCGCAGGGCCGCCCGCTCGGCCTCCGGCCGTCGCGAGACCCGCTCGCCGGCCACCCACACGGTGCCTCCGTCGGGCTCGTCGAGCCCGGCCAGGCAGGCCAGCAGGGTCGACTTGCCGGAGCCCGACGGCCCGGTGACCGCGAGCACCTCGCCCGCGTTCACCGTGAGGGACACGCCCTGCAGGGCCAGGGTCTCCTCGTCGCCCGCGTGAAAGAAGCGGTACAGGCTCCGCGCCTCGAGCACAGCCGTCAACGCCAGCGGAACGAGTCGGCGATCGTCCGCCACGGGTCCGCGTTGTCGGCGCCGGTCGGGCTCGCGAGCACCAGCACCGCCTCCGTGCCGCCGCGCCAGAACTCGTAGCGCTGGACGGAGTCCCTGACGACCTTGCCGGTCACCGGGTCGGGAGTCGAGTCCGCCTCGTACGCGACCAGCACCGCCGGGCCGGCCGCGCGCGTGACCGACGTCACGCTCGCGGAGCGGAAGCCCCTGACCGAGGCCTGGATCGACGGCAGCTCCTGGGCTCGCGCCGACTCCACGGTCGGCGCGGAGGGAGACGACACCGTGCTGACCTGCACCAGGTTCAGCTTGTCCGCGAACGTCGCTGTGCCGTTCTGCTCAGTGCGGGCCCATCCCTCGGGCGCCTTGACGCTGAACAGCCCGGAGGGCGGCATGTACTCGACGTACGCCTGGCTGTCCGGGATGTCGCCGCCCGGGCTGGCCGTGTCCGCCTGCTGCCGCGCCGAGTTGCCGAAGCCGCAGCCGGCGACCAGGAGCAGCACCCCGCACCCGACCGCCGCCGCGCCCATCCTGCTGACCATGATCGCCACTGTGAGGTGCGGCCATGAACCCCGGATGAACCACAGGCGCGCGTGCTGGCCGGCGCGGCCACGCTGTCGGAGGAAACGAACATTTGACAACGAACATTTAGCAAGGAAGACGACTTGCCCCCCCTGCCCCCCCGGCGTCAGGGGGAGGGGGGGAATGCGCGATACTGGCCCATTCGCGAGCAGCCCAGTGGTGCCTCTTCTCGCACGCACCGCTGCACGGCGACATGACATCACCATGTCCACGACACGCGGGCGACAGCGCCTTCTCGTTGACAGCATCGAACCGTTCTGCTAGCGTGCGCACGGTTCACTTCCGCCGGCCACATGGTGGCGACTGATTCAGAGGGGGGTAGACTCTGATGCAAGTCGACCGACAGGCCCGTCGATGCGCGGGTCAGTACTGGTCGTCGTACGTACGTCCCGACCGGAACGAACTGAGCCCCTGATCGCTCAACCGGTCTGACGGCAGCTTCGCCGCGATTCGCGAGGCGTCGATTCGAGCACCCGCACGTTGGGACGTGCCTGCGCTCGTGACGTTGCGTCGATCGCGCGAGATGCGCACGCGTTGGCCCTCGGGCCTGCCGCGTCGTTCATCCGTCTGCCACGTACGCACCGGTGCAGTTCTCGCCGTTCCTGAGCGATTTTCCGATCGCGAAACGAACAGCGACTGCACCACGAGCAACACAACGGAATGAGAGCAAGGGGGGTTACGAGGCGCAATGAAGCTCAAGGTGATGTTCGCCGTCGTCCTGGGTCTCCTGGCGGCGGTTCTCACACCCACGGCGCCCATGGTTGGGAGCAGGCTGACGGTGACGTCTCTGCAGGCCGTGCCGCTGGCGGCGAGCGGGGCCCGCACGCAGCCGGTGGCGATGCCGGCGCCAACGCCGGCGCCGCCACCCGCCCCGGCGATGAACTGCGGCCTGATCGTGCCCGACGATCCGACCTCGGCGCGCGGACTCGCCACGCCATGGCAGCTCACGAGCGCGGGCCAGGGCGCCTGCCACGAGTCCAACCCGGTGCAGGCCGCGTTCGTCGAGGCCGCGGTGATCGACCCGGCCACCGGCAGGGTCTCCGTGTACGACCCGCTGGTGATCGACCGCGGGACGCGACCCGCCATCAGGCCGGCCAGGCCGGCCCTGCCCCCGGACGCCGTCGTGGGCGTCTGGGTCGGCTTCAACGGCAACGCGCTGACGCTGCGCGGCCCCGGCGCCGACGCGTGCATCGCCGGCGTCGACGGCTCCACCTTCGGTCAGAACGCGTTCTGCAACGCCACGGCGTTCTTCGAGACGGCGAACCAGGCGATCAGGTCCGGCAAGCTCGCCGTTCCCGCGCTCGGCACCGCCAGGGACGGCAAGCCCTGCCCGACCACGCGTGACTTCAGCGTGGTCGACCAGGACCAGTCCGACAACTCGGT
>DASYBH010000255.1:0-5568 GCA_036500885.1 Candidatus Dormiibacterota bacterium | reverse complement strand
TATCTATGACGGCGAGCTTGTAGACGTCCGTAAGGGTGTGTCGCGTCCAATCAACGTCCCAAACCACCTCACCCCGCTTCTCGGACGTGGACAGGATCGCCTCAATGGAGTTCTGCGTCAGCTCACGAAGATACTGCAGAGGAGCGCAGTCAAGACCGAGACGATCGAGCATAAAGCCCATGTTCTGAACCGTCATGGGCAGCGTCTTGTCCTGGGGACGTGATGTATTGGACATGTTCCTGAACCCTCCGAGGAGAGGTAGGTTTTGCGACCTCTCCGACAGTGGCTACAACTCAAACGCGAGGAGGGCGGTGGAACGCTGCGGCAATCGACCGGTCCAACCTCGTGAGAGCGCCACTACATTATGCAGAACGCACGGGGTGTGGCCTCACGGCTCCGCCATATTGAGATCAAGAATCGGGTCGCCGCGCCTCCGGCGCCCGTCAAATGGATCTCGACCGATCTGCAAACACTTGTTCTGGAGCGGGAGACGGGCTTCGAACCCGCTACCTCAACCTTGGCAAGGTTGCGCTCTACCGAGTGAGCTACTCCCGCGCGTGTCCGGTCCCCAATACTAGCGAAACTGAGCTGGATCGGCTCGGTGGAGGATGGACGAGGTTCCGTGGGAGGCTGGTCCAGGGTCCGATGATCTCGGTCCCGGGCGCGCATCCGCCAGGGGTTGCCGCCCGTGGGCCGGCCGTGTACCGTCGATCACCGATGGTTCGCTCCTGGCTGTTCGGCCCCGGCCACAGCGAGCGCATCCTCGCCCGCGTCTTCGACGCCGGGGCCGACGAGGCGCTGCTCGACCTCGAGGACGCGGTTCCGCCCGAGCAGAAGGGGCGCGCCCGGGCGCTCGTCGCCGGCGTGCTGGCCAGCCGCCCCGGCTGGGTGCGCGTCAACCGGCCCGGCACCGATCTCTGCGCGGCCGACCTGGCGGCGGTCGGCGGCCTGGCTCGCGGCCTCCGCCTGCCCAAGGTCGAGTCCGCCGGCGACGTGGCCTGGGTGCGGGAGCGCCTGGACGGCCGCGACGTGGCGCTGACAGCGTCCATCGAGACCGCGCCCGGCGTGCTGCGCGCCGTGGAGATCGCGGCGGCGCCCGGCGTGGTCAGCCTGGCCTTCGGCAACATCGACTTCGGCCTGGAGCTGGGCGTCGACCCCGCCGATGACCAGGCCATGCTCTACGCCCGCTCGCACCTCGTGATCGCCTCGCGAGCCGCCGGCATCGAGCCGCCCTCCGACGGGGTGTGGGCGCGCTTCAGCGACCTGGACGGCCTGCGCGAGGAGGCGCGCCGGGCGCGCCGGCTGGGCTTCTTCGGCAAGTCCGCCATCCACCCCAGCCAGGTTCCGGTCATCAACGAGGTCTTCTCCCCCACGGCGGAGGAGCTGGACTGGGCGCGCCGCGTCGTCGCCGCCTTCGAGGCCTCGGCCGGAGCCGCCACCCGGCTCGATGGCGGCGAGATGATCGACGTCCCGGTCGCCGAGCGGGCGCGCCGGCTCCTGGCGCTGGCCGGCGGATGATCCCGGTCGCCGAGGCGCTGGCCGGCTGGTCGGCGACCTTCTCTCGCTGGCCGCCTTCGCTGCCCTGATCGTTCTGGACGCCCTGCCGGTCGGGCCTGCCGCACCGCTGGGCCGGCGGAATGCGGCGCCGCGGCGGGGCGGTTCGACTGCGAGGTGATCCCTTCGCTGTTTCGCGGGCGAATCCACTACGCATGGGTGGTCTTCGGCGTCACGTTCTTCACCCTGCTGGCCTCCGCCGGCATCCGGTCGATGCCGGGCGTCCTGATCGTCCCGCTGGAGCACGAATTCGGCTGGAGTCGCGCGGCGATCTCCGTCTCGGTCTCCATCAACCTCCTGCTGTTCGGCCTCTGCGGTCCCTTCGCGGCGGCCTTCATGAACCGCTTCGGCGTCCGGCGGGTGCTGATCTGCGCCCTGCTGCTGATCGCGACCGGCGTCGCGACAACTCCGCTGATGCGCCAGGCCTGGGAGCTCGACGTGCTCTGGGGAGTGGTCGTGGGCATTGGCACGGGCGCCATGGCCAGCGTGCTGGCCACGACCGTCGCCACGCGCTGGTTCGAGGCCAGGCGCGGCCTCGTCACCGGCCTGCTGGTCGCGGCGACGGCGACCGGCCAGCTGGCCTTCCTGCCCGGCCTGGCCTCGCTGGCGGTGAACCTCGGCTGGCGGTCCGCCTCCGTGACCGTGGCCATCGCCGTGCTGATCGCGGTGCCGGCGGTGGCCCTCCTGATGCGGGACACCCCGCGCCAGGTGGGCCTGCGCCCCTACGGCGCCTCCGGCCCCGAGGCGCCGGCCGCCCAGGCGGGGAACCCGTTCGCCGCGGCGGTGTCGGGCCTGGTCCGCAGCCTGCGCTCCACCGACTTCTGGCTGCTGACCGGCAGCTTCTTCATCTGCGGGGCCACGACCAACGGGCTGATAGGGACGCACCTGATCCCGGCCGCCGTCGATCACGGCATCCCCGAGGTGACGGCCGCGGGCATGCTGGCGCTGGTCGGGGTCTTCGACGTGGCCGGCACCACGCTCTCGGGCTGGCTGACCGACCGCTACGACGCGCGCTGGCTGCTGTTCTGGTACTACAGCCTGCGCGGCCTGTCGCTGCTGGTGCTCCCGTTCGCGCTGGGCAGCACGTACCTGTCGCTGCTGGCCTTCATCGTGTTCTACGGCCTCGACTGGGTGGCGACCGTGCCCCCGACCATCGCCCTCTCGGCCGGCGTGCTGGACCGCCAGAGGGCCGGCATCGTGTTCGGCTGGGTCTTCGCCTCGCACCAGATCGGCGCGGCGTTCGCCGCATCGGCGGCCGGCGTCCTGCGAACCTGGCTGGGTGACTACCAGGTCGCCTTCATCAGCGCCGGTCTCCTGTGCCTGATCGCCAGCGGCCTGGTCATCCGGATCGGGAGCGCACGGAGAGGCCAACCGGCACTCCAGGCCGCCTGAGCAGACTCCTCCTGGCGGCGCTGACCGGCGCCGCCGCGCTGGCGCTCGCACCCGTGCCGGCGCTGGCCCACGCCTCCCTGGTCGCCGCCGGCCCGGCGCTCGGCGCGGTGCTGCCGGCGCCACCGGTGACGATCGCGCTCCGATTCTCCGAGCCGGTGAGCGCCGCCGGGCCGGGCATCACGGTCGTGGCGCCGTCCGGGCGGCTGGTGGGCACAGGTCCCGTCCGCGTCGCGGGGAACACGATGTCCGCGCCCTTCCGGGCCACCGGCGAGGGCACCTATCTCGTTCGCTGGCAGGTGATCGCGGCCGACACCCACCCGTCGCGCGGCGAGCTGACGTTCAGCATCGGTCGCGCGACATCCGCGCCGGCCGGCGAGGACCTGGGCGCCGACGTCGGCGCCGTCGCGCCTGCCGGCCTCCTGCTGCAGGCGCTCGCGCGCTGGCTGCACTTCCTCGGTATGGCGCTGGCCTTCGGCGTGATCGCCTTCCGCATCCTGGTGCTGCCCGACGCCGGTCCCGTCAGGGCCGCGCGCCTGGACGGCCTGGCCGGCGCGGGCATCGCGCTGCTCGTGGCGGCCGAGCCCGTCGGGCTGGCCGCGCAGGCGGCCAGCCTGGGCCTGGTCGCCGGCGACCTGCTGGCCTCCAGCTTCGGACGGGTGCTCGGTCTCCGACTGGGCGGCGCGCTCCTGCTCTGGGGAGCTGCCGGGGCGGTTCGCCAGGCTGGGCGCGGCCGGCCCGCACTGCTCGCCCTGGGGGCCGGGGTGGCGCTGGCCGACGGGCTGGCCGGGCACCGCATCGCCGGGCTGCCCGACGCCGCGGCGCTGGCGCTGGGCGCCGTGCACGAGGCGGCCATGGCCGTCTGGGTGGGCGGCCTCGCCGCGGTCCTGGTCACCGGGGCCGGCGCCGCGCGCTTCCGGCGGGTGGCGCTGAGCGCGTTCGGGGTGCTGGTGCTCAGCGGCGCGGCCCTCGCGCTGGCCCACCTCCGCACGCCGGGCGACCTGGCCGCCACGACCTACGGCGGGGTGCTGTCCGTGAAGGTGGCCGCGGTCGGCGCCACGGCCGTCATCGCGGGACTGGCCTCCCGCCGCCTCGAGGCCGCGGCCCTGGCCGGCACGCTGGCGCTGGCCGGCCTGCTGGTCAGCCTGCCCCCGCCCCGCTGAGCGGCCGCCGCGCCACCGCCATCAGGTGTCCGCCGCTCCCGAGCAGCGTGTGCTCCGCCTCGACCGCCCGGCACGCCTCCAGGACGATCGCCCGCCACTCGGGGTCCTCGAGACTGCGGCCCCCGTCGATCAGCCAGGCGGGCCCCTCTATGGCGACCAGTTCCACCAGTTCGAGGCCGGCGTCGCTCACCTCGCTCCGCAGCTCGTCCGGGTGGTGGAAGTAGGCCGTCGTGAACCACCCCGGCCGCTCGGTCGGATTGCGATGTTGCCCGTCGCGCAGCGTCCGCTGCATCGCGGCGCGGAACTCGGCGTCGAGGAGGAAGCCCCTGTGCAGCCCGTCGAACAGCGACGCGAAACGCGAGATCGCCGCGGCGAAGATCACGCCGCCGGGCCGCAGCACCCGGCGGGCCTCGGCCAGCGCGGCCACCCGCTCGGCGCGCTCGGTCAGGTGGTACAGCGGACCCAGCAGGAGCACCGCGTCCACCGACTCGGCGGGCTCCTCGAGCGCCCTGGCGTCGCCGGTCGCGGCGGTGAACGGCGTCTCGGACTGCGCCGCCGCCGCAGCCCGAGCCTGCTCGACGTGCAGCTCGACGGGATCGACCAGGTGGACGCGGTGCCCGTCGGCGGCGAGCCACGCCGCGTGGACTCCCGAGGCACCGCCCACGTCCAGGACGCGAACTGGGGCTGGCGGCAGGTGCCGGCGCACGATCTCCTGCGTGCGCAGGAACTCCAGCAGGCCACCCTCTTCCCGCAGCCGGGCGTCCTCACCGCCCCGCTCGTAGTACGCGCGCACCGCGGGGTTCGTGCTCAGGCCGCCGGCCCCACCAGCTGCTTCAGGCCCCAGGCGGCGCCGTTCTTCACCCACTGGTACACCGCGATGCCGTCCGGGGGGACCGCGTCGTGGGCGTCAGGCGAGAACCGCTCGCGCACGCCCAGCACGCTCTGCGCCGAGGGCACGTCCAGCTTCTCCCAGGCCCGAGCGACCTTGTCCCCGTCGAAGTCGTTGGCCGCCTGCACCGCCCGAGCCCACTCCACGATGCAGTCGCCGGCGGCCGGAACGGCCTTGATCTCCACTCCGTTGGACGCCAGCCCGAAGCGCGTCTGCGCCTTCTTGACGAAGTCGTGGTAGGCCGCTGGCCAGCGGGCCTCGGGCACATCGCTCAGGTAGCTCTGGATGGTGGAGGCGAACACCACCCCGTTGGCCGGGTCGCCCGCCTGCTGGGGGAACGCATAGCCCGCAAGGCCGCCGAAGCCGAACGTCCTGAGCTTGGCGCCCACCTTGAGCGCGGCGATGGCCTGCAGCGTCTTCGTCGCCGTGGCGGGGTTGTTCGAGAGCACGACGCCCTCCGCGCCCTGCTTGATGATCTGCTGCACCTGCGCCTTCTGGTCACCGGTGGCCGGTGCGAACGCCGCGCCCAGGTACTGCAGCCCGAACCGGGCGGCCTGCCCGCTGAGCTGCTGG
>DASYBH010000254.1:0-4706 GCA_036500885.1 Candidatus Dormiibacterota bacterium | reverse complement strand
CTCCCACGCCCTGGCTGGAGTCGGCGTCAGCGGCCATAGAACGACCGCCAAGCCAACAGCGGCCAGCCTAGAGCTGGCACGTAGCGCGAACTTCACCGTCACAGCCATACGCCCCCGACTCAAACCATATCGGCCCGAGGTCGGGGTCAAGTCTCAACTCGCCCCAAACGAGTCCGGTCGCAGAGTAGTCGGCGGCCGAGTCGCGCAGCGGCACAATCCGAGCGTCCGCCAACCGAACAGTACGGCTGGCGGGACCGGTGAACTTTACTGCGAGGCCATGGCCCTTCGCTTGAAGGCCCTGTGCCTGCATCTTCTCCTGAAGGCTTGGTGGGATTGTGACGACCTGGGTGAGTGGCATGTTCAGCGGCTGGTACACCAGCGTGCCGCCGGCACGCTTGGCGTCGTCCAGGTCCATCAGGTCCGTGCCGAACAGATTGCTCACCGCCTGGGGGCTGGCGTCCGCCAGCAGGCCCGACGTCAGGGCGCCGCGGGCGTTGTTCTGCATCGCCCAGTAGTAGTAGGCCTGCGCGAGCTGGAACGCACGGCCCCACTGTTGGGCCGTGGCGTCGCTCACCGCTCCGTTCGTCGCGTTTCGGATCGTCGTCGGCGGCAGTTGCAGCCTGTCCGCGGTCGGCGGGCACGGCGTGAAGCCGCGCCCTGCCAGGCGCGCGCAGCGCTGCGGGTCCGCCGGCGCGACCGCGGACGCCGACGGCCGTGGGCTCGTCGGCCCGTGCCCCGCCGGCAGCCCGCTCTCGCAGGCGCTCAAACCCAGTAGGATGACGATCAGCGGCGCCAACCGGCCGCAGCGTTGCTTCATCATTCGTTCCCCGCCGACAGCGTAGTGTGACATGGCGGACAAAAGACGGACAATATTGTCCCGAATTTGACGCCGGCCGCGTCAGCGCAGCATCTCCAGGGCAGCTCGCTGGCGGCGCCACTCCGCCTGCGCCGCCTCCACCTCCACCTCCCTGAAACGCAGCCGCTCACCGGGAAGCAGCTGGGCCGCCAGCGGCAGGGCGCACCGCGCCACCCCCGCCACCACCGGGTAGCCGCCGGCGGTCTGGTGGTCCGCCATCAGCAGGATCGGCTGCCCCGCGGGCGGCACCTGCACGCAGCCCATCGCCAGCCCGAACGAGACCAGCTCCTCGCCCTTGACCTGCAGGATGTCGCCCTCCAGCCGGTAGCCCATGCGGTCGGCGTCGCGGCTCACCGTCCAGGGCTCGCGGAAGAACGCGCGGCGGGAGGCCGGCGCGAGCAGCCTCGCGTGAGGCCCGGGCACCGCCGCCAGCTCCGGCTCCGCCACGTACGCCGGCCTCAGACCGTCCGCCAGGCACCGTCCCACCACCGCCGGCCGCGGCGCCGGCGCGGCCACGGCCAGCTCGTCGCCCGCCTTCACCGGCCGGCCGTGCACCCCGCCCCTCCCGACCAGCACGTACGTGCTGGCCGAGCCCAGCCAGCGCTCGGCCTCCAGCCCGCCGGCGACCGCCAGGTACACCCGGGCGCCCCAGCGCCGGCCCTCGAACGCCAGTCGGTCGCCCTCCGTGAGGAACACCCCCGTCCAGCCCGGCATCGGGACGCCGTTCAGCGTCGGGCCGAAGTCGGCGCCGGTCACGGCGACCAGGCAGCTCCGCAGTGCCACCAGCGCCGGGCCCGAGAGCGCGCACTCCAGCGCCGCGGCGCCCTCGGAGTTGCCCACGAGCAGGTTGCCGGCCGCCAGCGCGAACCGGTCGACCGCGCCGCCCGGCGGCACCCCGCCCGACCGCCGTCCCGGCCGGCCCAGGTCCTGGATGGTGGTGAACATCCCGGGGTCCTCGACGCGCAGCACGGGGCCCTCCGTCACGACGGCCCTCCGTCCATGCTCGCGGAGAAGAACTTGACGCGGTCGCCCGTGCGCAGCAGCGACGGCGGGTCCGACTGCGGCAGGAACAGCCGCAGCGACGTCCGCCCGATCAGGTGCCAGCCGCCGGGCGTGGGCAGCGGATACACGCCCGTCTGCGCGCCGGCCATCGCCACCGACCCCGGCGGCACGTGCGTGCGCGGCACCCTGCGGCGGGGCAGCCGCAGCGCCTCGGGCAGCGGGCCCAGGTAGGCCCAGCCCGGCGTGAAGCCGATCATGAAGCAGCGGTACGTGGGCTCCGTGTGCAGCCGGACCAGCGCCTCGGGGCTCAGCCCGAGGTCCGATGCGGCCGACTCGAGGTCGGGGCCGTCGTACACGACGGGGATGCGGTGCAGACGGCCGGGCACCGCGGGCGGGGGGCGCGTCTCGATCAGCCGCTCGATCGCGGCGGACAACCCCCGGTACGTCACCTGCTCGGGGTCGTAGTGCACCGCCACGCTGGCGTAGCCGGGCACCGCCTCGCGCACGTCGCGGCGCTTCCGCAGGGCTGCCGCGAGCGCCAGCGCGCGGGTGTTCAGGGCGGTGTCGACGCGCTGGCCGAGCTCGACCAGGAGCGCCGCGTCACCCAGGGGTTCGATCCGGAGCGAGCGCCGAACAGGCATGGGCAGACACAAGGATGGCGTAGAAGGCGCCCGGGACGACGCCGACGCCGGCCACGGCCACGCCCACGGCCGCCAGCGCCCATGCCGTCGTGATCCCGACCAGCACCACGTTCCACTCCGCGTAGCGGCCGTGCACGCACCTGACGACCCACCGGAGCTCGGCGAGGTCGGCCGGGCGTCCGGTGACCGCGAATCGAGCGATGGTCGGCGGGACCACCAGCAGCATCGCCACGCCCCATGGCATCGCCGCCACCGTCAGCGCCGCGATCCAGTCCAGCGCCACGTCGGGAAAGGCGTTCCCGGTCGGCCGCCAGACGCGCACGAGCAGCCCGGCCAGGAGCCAGGCCCCCGCCGCGAACGGCGCCGTCAGCACGGCCGCCTGGAGAGCGCTCCAGACGCCGTCCGCCACCAGCCGCCAGCAGACGCGCCACGAGGGTGGCGCCTCGGCCGGGGCCCAGACGGACGTCCGGGTGCACGCGACCGCGTAGCCGAAGACCAGCGGGAAGCTGAGCGGCAGCACCGCCACCAGGATCACGCCGATGAGCCAGCGCGCCAGCAGTCCGCCGGGACGGAACGGATAGACGAACGACGCGACGATGTGGCGGTCCAGCTCAGCCGCCCCTCAACTCACCGACCAGGTAGAGCGAGCCGGTCACGAGCACCCAGCCGTCGGGGCCTGCCAGCTCGCGCGCCAGCGCCAGCGCCTCGCGTGGGTTCCCCCTGAGCTCCGCCGGACCGCCCCACACCGCCGCCAGCGCACCGGGGCGGACCGCGCGCGCGCCGGCGGTGGGAGCGGCGGTGAACACCACGTGCGCGGGCTCCAGCCGGCGCAACTGGTCCAGCACCAGCGCGAGGTCCTTGTCGCCCATGGCGCCGAACACGACCACCACCGGCGCCCCGCCCAGCAGCCGCCTCAGGCTGCGCACGAGCTGGCGCATGCCGTCCTGGTTGTGCGCACCGTCCACGACCAGTCGCTCCTCGAGACGCTCCAGCCGGCCCGGCCAGCGCGCCCCGGCCACGCCCCGCCGCACCGCCTCCGGCGTCGCGTCGCCCAGGGCGTGGGCGGCGGCGACAGCGAGAGCCGCGTTGGCGGGCTGGAACGAGCCCGGCAGGTGCGTCCGCAGCCGCTCGTACGCGAACCCCGGGCCGCTGACGTCCAGCTCGCTGCCCTCCCAGCCGCGCCACCGGGAGCGCACGCGGATCTCCCGCCCGAGGCGCCACACCGCCGCGGCGCCCACGCCGGCCGCCGCGCGCTCCACGACCTCCAGCGCCACGCCCCTGGCGCCGGTGACCACGACGTCGCCCGGCTTGATGATCCCCGCCTTCTCCGCGGCGATCTGGCGCACGCTGTTCCCGAGGTGCCGGCGGTGGTCGAACGTCACGTTGGTGACGATCGCGACCCCCAGGTCGAGCACGTTCGTGGAGTCGAGCCGGCCGCCCATGCCGACCTCTATCACCAGCCGGTCGGCACGCGGCGCCAGCCACGAGATCGCCAGCGCGATCAGCACCTCGAACTCCGTCGGGTCGCCCAGCCGCGCGATCACCGGCTCCAGCCTCGGCCGCAGCTCGGCCACCGCCTCGGCGAACGTCGCCTCCGCGATCGGCGCCCCGTCCAGCTGCACCCGCTCCGTGTACGAGCTCAGGTGCGGCGATGGCGTCATGCCGGTGCGGAGGCCGCGCGCCCGGAGGATCGACTCCAGGTAGGCCGACGTCGAGCCCTTGCCGTTCGTGCCGGCGATCAGCGCCCCACGCCGGCCGCGTTCGGGATGGCCGAGCTCGTCCAGGATCGCGCTGATGCGGTCCAGGCCCAGCTTCATCCCGAAGCGCCCCAGCCCGGTGATGTAGGCCAGGGCCGCCTCGTAGCTCAGCCCGGTCTGCGTGCTTCCTCCGCCTGACACGTGTTGGCCATCAGCATGGCGCGCGTGACCGGTCCGACGCCGCCGGGGACGGGGGACAGCCAGGCCGCCACCTCCGCCACCCCCGGATCGACGTCGCCGCCCAGCCTGCCGTCCGGTTTGCGGTTGACGCCCACGTCGATCACCGCGGCGCCCGGCTTCACCCAGTCCGGCCGCACGAACCCCAGCCGCCCGATCGCGACCACGAGCGCGTCGGCCTCGCGGCAGACCTCGGCCAGGTCGGCGGTGCGCGAGTGGCAGATCGTCACGGTCGCGTTCCGGCGCAGGAGCAGCACGGCCACCGGCTTGCCC
>DASYBH010000253.1:0-1913 GCA_036500885.1 Candidatus Dormiibacterota bacterium | reverse complement strand
ATCCGGGACGTTTGGAGGGCCTTCGGCCCAGCCCTTCGGGTCTGTAGTCGGGGTTGGGTGATCTTGGGAAGATGCACTCGGACACTCGGGCAAAGCCCTTGCTTCCGGCCACCCTGGGACTTGTCGGAATTTTGGGATGGGCCTTAACAGGGCCGGGGCGTTGCTTCGCGAACGTTCGTTCGGTATCCTGGCGGCATGCTACAGGAGCTGCACGTCCGGGACCTAGCGCTCGTCGATACCGCCTGCGTGCGCTTCGGGCCGGGGCTCAACCTGCTGACCGGGGAGACCGGAAGCGGCAAGTCGCTCATCGTGGATGCCCTGGGGCTGAGCCTCGGGGCGCGCGCCAGCGCTGACCAGGTTCGCCAGGGGGCTGACCGGGCTCGAGCCGAAGCCCTGTTCGACGTCGGGGCGGTGCCGTCCGCGCTGGTGCTCCTGGAGGCGATGGGGCACGAGCCGGGAGAGAGCCTCGTCCTCGCTCGCGAGGTTGGCCGGCGCGGCGGCGCCCGGCTCAACGGCCGGCCCGCGGCGCCAGGCCAGCTCAGGGACGTCGGTCGCCTGCTGGTCGGCATTCACGGCCAGCACGACCAGCGGTTGCTGATGGACCCCGAGGCGCAGACTCTGCTGCTGGACACGTTCGCCGGGGCGCTGGACGCGCGCGATGCGATGGCTGCCGCGCACGCCGCCTGGTCGGCCGCCGTGGCTCGACTGGCGAACCTGGAGCGCATGCAGGCCCGCGGCCAGCGGGAGGAGGAGTACCTGCGCTGGCAGCTCGAGGAGCTGCGCGCGGCCGATCTTCGGACCGGGGAGGACGACGAGCTGACCGCGGAGCGCGCCGTCGCTCGCAACGCCGCCCGGCTGTCCGAGCTGGTGGGCGCCGCGGTGGAGATCCTGCGGGGGGAGGAGGGCCTGCCGGCGGCGTGCGGCAGCGTGCGGGCCGCGGCCGAGCTGGATGGGCGCCTGGCCGGGGTGGCGGATCGGTTGGAGGCGCTCGATGTCGAGCTGGCCGACTCGGGCGCCGAGCTGCGCCGCTACGTCGAGTCGCTGGACTCGGACCCGTCCCGGCTGGAGGTGATCGAGGCCCGGCTTGCCGTGCTGGAGCAGATCAAGCGCAAGTACGGCGGGAGCGTGGAGGCGGCGATCGCGGAGCGCGAGCGCCTGGAGGGCCAGCTGGGCCAGGCCGCGGACCTGGGCGCCGCGCTGGAGGCGGCCCAGGCAGAGGTGGAGCTGGTACGCGGCGGGCTGGAGGCGGCCGCGGCCGAGCTGACGAGCCTTCGAGCCGACGCGGCCGTGGGATTGAGCCGCGTGGTGACCGCGGAGCTCGCCGGTCTCCGGCTGGAGGGCGCCCTCTTCGAGGCGCGACTGGTGCCGCGGAACGAGGTCGGGGCGGACGGTGCTGAGGAGGTCGAGATGCGCTTCTCGGCCAACCCGGGCGAGGCTCCGGCGCCGCTGGCGCGGGTGGCGTCGGGCGGCGAGCTCTCGCGGGTCATGCTGGCCATCCGGACGGCCTCCGCCGAGTCGGAACGGCTCCCGACGCTGGTGTTCGACGAGGTCGACGCCGGCATCGGTGGAGAGGCAGCGGTCCAGGTCGGGATCCGGCTCAAGGCGCTCGGGACCCGGCGTCAGGTGCTCGTGGTGACGCACCTCGCCCAGATCGCCTGCTTTGCCGATCACCACCTGGTCGTGGAGAAGGCGCCTGGGCCGGGCGGGCGCGTGGTGGTTCGCGTGCGCGAGCTGGCGACCGAGGAGGAGCGGGCGCGGGAGCTGGCGCGGATGATGAGCGGGACGATCACGCAGAAGGCGCTCGCACGGGCGCGCGAGCTGGTGGAGGAGGCGCGCGCCGGTGCGGTCGTGCGTGCGGCTCGATGAACTCGCTACAGTTCGCACGGAGTCATGCGACACGCGATCCTGGGCGC
>DASYBH010000252.1:0-5647 GCA_036500885.1 Candidatus Dormiibacterota bacterium | reverse complement strand
TGAGCAGGTGACGAAGACCATCACCCAGTCGAAGGCCCGCGTGGCGTCGAGCTGACGCCCGGGTGGGCGCCGGTATCCGGCGCTGACGTGCAGTGCGCTGGCGAAAGGCGGTGAACGTCCGGGCGGGCGACTGGCTCAATTGGCTCCTCCCCCCTGGCGGGGGGAGGTGGGTCGGCCACGACCCGGAGGGGGGTCGCTCAGATCGGTCTCGGCGATGAGCGCGCCCGGGATCTGACGAAGCGACCCCCCTCCGGCCGCTGGGGCGGCCACCTCCGCCGAGATCCACCGACGCAGCGCAGCGAGGTCCTGGGGGGCGCGTACGCGGTGGATCTCGGCGCCGCGAGCGGGGAGGGGCCCGAACGCGCCACCTGGGTCGTTGCGGTAGTGTCGGCGCCGTGACGACCAGTCCCAGATCCGGGGCCGGCAGGCCGGCTGATCCGGCCACGCTCGTCGACGTCGGGCGCCTGGTCCGCGCGTACTACGACCAGCGGCCCGACGTCTCCGTGCCCGAGCAGCGTGTCGCGTTCGGCACCTCCGGTCACCGCGGCTCGTCGTTCGACGCGAGCTTCACGGAAGCCCACATCCTGGCGATCACCGAGGCGATCTGCCGGCACAGGCGCGGGCGGGGGATCGACGGTCCGCTGTTCGTCGGCCGGGACACCCACGCGCTGTCCGAGCCCGCCCTCCGCACCGCCCTGGAGGTCCTCGCGGCACACCGCGTGGACGTGATGGTCGACGCGGATGACGGGTACACGCCCACGCCTGCGGTCTCGCACGCGATCCTGAAGCACAACCGGGGGCGGAGCGCCGGCCTCGCGGACGGCATCGTCATCACGCCCTCTCACAACCCGCCGGAGGACGGCGGCTTCAAGTACAACCCGCCCAGCGGCGGCCCCGCCGACACCGAGGTCACCGGCTGGATCCAGGACGAGGCCAACCGGCTGCTGGCCGGCGACCTTCGCGAGGTCAGGCGCGGGGAGCCGGCCCCTCATCTCCACGACTATGTCGGCGAGTACTGCGGCGACCTGGGCGGCGTGCTGGACCTGCAGCTGATCAGGGACGCCGGGCTCCGGCTGGGCGTCGATCCGCTCGGCGGCTCGAGCGTCGCCTACTGGCCGGCGATCGCCGAGCGGTGGGGCCTCGACCTGGAGGTCGTGAACAGGCGCGTCGACCCCACGTTCGGCTTCATGCCGGTGGATTGGGACGGCAGGATCCGGATGGACTGCTCGTCAACCCAGGCGATGGCCGGCCTGATCGGGCTCAAGGATCGCTTCGACGTCGCCTTCGCCAACGACCCGGACGCCGACCGCCACGGCGTCGTCACGAAGAGCGCCGGCCTCCTGAACCCCAACCACTACCTCGCGGCGTCGATCTCGTACCTCTTCTCCGGGCAGCGCTCCTGGCCGAGCTCGACGGGCGTCGGCAAGACGCTGGTCTCGAGCTCGCTCATCGACCGGGTCGCGGTCGACCTGGGCCGGCGGCTGGTCGAGGTCCCGGTCGGCTTCAAGTGGTTCGTGGCCGGCCTCCTGGACGGCACGCTGGGCTTCGGCGGCGAGGAGAGCGCCGGCGCCTCCTTCCTGCGCCTGGACGGAGGCGCCTGGTCGACCGACAAGGACGGCCTCGTCATGGGTCTCCTGGCCGCGGAGATGACCGCCCGCTTGGGCCGGGACCCCGGCGAGTCCTACGAGGCCCTGGCCGGCCGCCTCGGCCGCCCCGCCTACCGGCGCGTCGACGCGCCCGCCTCGCGAGCGCAGAAGGAAGTGCTGAAGGCGCTCTCGCCCGACCGGGTGCCGGCACGAGAGCTGGCCGGGGAGCCGGTCCGCCAGGTGCTGACGAGGGCCCCGGGCAACGGCGCCCCGATCGGCGGGGTCAAGGTCATCGCCGACAGCGGCTGGTTCGCGGCGAGGCCGTCCGGGACGGAGGACGTGTACAAGATCTACGCGGAGAGCTTCCGCGGTGAGGAGCACCTGGAGCGCATCCTCGACGAAGCCGAGGCGATGGTGAACGCGGCGCTGTCGTAGTCGGTCCCACGGCGGCGCGGTCGATACGCTGAAGCGCATGGCCTCTCCGCTCCTCTACCGCGCCATGCGCGACGACCGCGGCCTGCCGGCGCTCGGGCGGAGCGGGCGAGCGCTTGGCGTGAGGCTCGGGTTCGACGTGGAGCCGGACCTCGGCGGCCGTCTCGGCCCGGACAGCGGCGGCCTGTCGGTGGCCATCGACGACCCGGTCCCGCTGCCAGGGCACCGCCGGCCGCCGGAGTGCTCCGCTGGCACCGCTCGCGACCCGCTCTGGGTGCTCGACGCGACGGCGCTCGGGCCGGAGCTGGTCTACCGCCCGCTGCCGGCGGCGCCGGAACTCTTCGGCCGCATCGAGCCCGCCTGCCGCCTGACGGTCGGCGAGTTCGAGGGCGCGCTGGCGGCAACCCGCGCCAGGTGGAGGCGGGTGGTGGTGATCACGCGGGACCGTCGCCGGTGGTGACGAGGAACGAGCAGCTCCTCGAGTCGGCTCTCGCGTCGCGGCACCCCGAGCGAGCGCTGTGGGACATGGCCGCGCACCTGCTCGAGACCGGGACCAGCCACGCGAAGCTGCTGGCCGAGCTCGAGGCGCTCATGCTCAGGCTCCGGCGGGAGGGCCGCGAGGCAGACGAGGACCGCGTCCTGGACGTGATGGACTGCGTCACCGGCTGGTGCCGCCCCGCGTGGAGCCTTGCGTCACGGCGCCGTTAGCGCCCGGTAGGTGACCGGTTCTCGCCGGCCGGAGTCGGACGAGCGCAGGATCGCGTCGCAGATCTCGGCCGTTCGGTACCCGTCCTCGAACGTCGCTCCATGCGGCGCCACGGAGGCGCCGGTCGCGATGCACGACAGGATGTGGTGCAGCTCGTGCACGAACGTGTGCTCCCAGCCGATGATGTGCCCGTGCGGCCACCAGTGCTCCCAGAACGGGTGGTCGGCCTCGGACACCAGCACCGTGCGGAAGCCCTGGGCGCGGGCGCCGGGCGATGAGCCGGTCAGGTTGACCTGCAGCTCGTTCAACCGCTCCAGCTCGAACGCGATCGAGCCCTTCGAGCCGTTGATCTCGAACGCCATCCCGTTCTTGCGGCCCGGGCAGAAGCGCGACGCCTCGATCGTGCCGACGGCGCCCGAGGTGAACTCGACGACCGCCTCCACCGCGTCGTCCACGTCGACGTGGCCGCCCTCCCGCTCCTCGACGAACGTGCGGGTGAGCCCCATCACCGAGGCCACGTCGCCGACGAGGTAGCGGGCCAGGTCGATCACGTGCGCGCCGAGGTCGCCCAGCGCGCCCGACCCGGCCGTGGCGCGGTCGAGCCGCCACACCTTGGGGAACGCCGGGTCCGCGATCCACTCCTGGAGGTACCGGCCGCGGAAGTGGTAGATCTCGCCGAGCTCGCCCGCCTCCAGCATCTCCCTGGCCAGGCGGACGGCGGGCACGAAGCGGTAGTTGAACGCGCACAGGTGCTTGACGCCGGCCCGCTCCACGCGCTGCCAGATCTCGTGGCTCTCCGCGGCCGTGCGCCCCAGGGGCTTCTCGCACACGACGTGCTTCCCGGCCTCGGCCGCGGCGGCGGTCGGCTCGGCGTGCAGGTCGTTGGGGCCGCCGTTGTCGAAGAGCTGCACGCGGTCGTCGTCGATCAGGGCGCGCCAGTCGGTCTCGTGACGCTCGTACCCGTAGCGGCGGGCCGCCTCGGCCACCGCTTTCTCGTTGCGGCCGCAGATCGCGACCAGACGGGGGAGCAGCGGCGGCGGCCACGTCATGTAGGCGATCTTGCGGTACGCGTTGGAGTGCGCCTTGCCCATGAAGGCATAGCCCAGCATGCCCACGCCGATCTCGGGCACGTCGCCGGCGGACGCGGCGGAACCCATCGTCACGAAGCCGACCTCGCTCACGCCTCCGTCCTCTGCAGCTGCGCGAAGGGCAGCAGCGTCGACGGCTCGAAGTCCGTCCGGCGCACGAACGCCAGCGCCTCCTGCGCGCCGTACTCGCGCTCCATCGCCGAGTCCTCCCACTCGATCGAGAGCGGACCCGCGTACGAGATCCGGTTCAGCGCCCTGATGAGCGCATCGAAGTCGACGTCGCCGCGGCCGGCCGAGACGAAGTCCCAGCCCCTGGCGCCCTCCCCGAACTCGAGGTGCGACCCGAGTATCGAGCGGCGGCCGTCCAGCCGCCTCCGCGAGTCCTTGACATGGACGTGGTAGATGCGGTCGGCGAACTCCTCGACGAACGCGGCCGAGTCCAGGAACTGCGGTACGAAGTGGCTCGGGTCGAAGTTGAGGCCGAACTCGGGCCGGTTGCCGATCGCGTCCAGCGTCCTGCGCGTGGTGACGAAGTCGTACGCGATCTCCGTCGGATGGACCTCCAGGCAGAACCGCACGCCCTCCGCCCCGTACACGTCCATGATCGGCCCGAAGCGCTCGGCGAAGTCGTCGTAGCCCTTCTCGATGTCGCTGAAGTCGTTCGGGGGGAACGAGTAGAGGCGCGCCCAGATGCCGCTGCCCGTGAAGCCCGTCACGCGGTCGACGCCGAACGCCGCCGCCGCCCGCGCCGTGTCGGCCACGCGCCGGGCCGCCCGCCGCCGGACCCCCTCCGCCTCGCCGTCGCCCCAGACGTCCGGAGGCAGGATCGCGCGGTGGCGCTCGTCGATCGGGTCGCACACGCACTGGCCGACCAGGTGCGCCGAGATGGCGAAGCACTGGAGGCCGTGCCTGTCCAGCAGCTCGCGCCGCCCCCGCACGTACCCGGGGTCGGCCAGTGCCCTGTCGACCTCGAAGTGGTCACCCCAGGTGGCCAGCTCGAGGCCGTCGAAGCCCCAGGCGCGGGCCTTCGCGGCGAGCTCCTCCAACGGGAGGTCGGCCCACTGGCCGGTGAACAAGGTGACGGGTCTGCCCATGGTGCGCACCTCCAGCGTCTGTTCGGCGGTATCCACCGCTCCCCAAGACATCGCTGCGCTGCGTCGGTGGATACCGCCGTCTCCGGACAGGCTACCCTGTGGACCAGGAGGTGTCGTCATGAAGCTTCAGCACGTCTCGACCCCCTTTCCGACCGGGCGCCAGGCCGACGTCCGGCGCTTCTACGGCGAGGTGCTCGGGCTGGAGGAGGTCGTCGTCCCACGCACGCTCGATGCGGGCAGGATCGTCTGGTACACCGTGGGCGAGGGCCTGGAGCTGCACTTCTTCTCCGGCGACCTGGCTCCGGGCTCGGCGCGCCACTTCTGCCTGGACGTCCAGGACCTCGCGGCGACCCGCAGGAGCCTGACGGAGGCTGGCTACGAGCCGTACGACGACACCCCGATCCCGAACCGCCCTCGATTCTTCTGCCGGGACCCGTTCGACAACCTGATCGAGTTCACCAGCATCGTGGGCGACTACCGCGAGGGCTGAGCTCGGGCCCGGGGGTGAGCGCTGCCGCCAGGACACGTGGGAGTGATCTCCAGGCCGGCATCATCTGTTAGCCTGCCCGTCCACGGGAGGTTTGCTGCCATGTGGGGACTGCTCATCAGCTGGGCGTTGCTGACCGTCGCGTTCTACCTGACGACCCGGGTCGTGCCCGGGATCCGCGTCACGAGCGGCGAGGCGTCCTACCTGGGCGCCGCCGTGGTGTTCGGCCTGCTCAACTCCGTGCTCGGACCGGT
>DASYBH010000251.1:0-17381 GCA_036500885.1 Candidatus Dormiibacterota bacterium | reverse complement strand
CTGTTCGAGACGGTGTGGAGCCGGCTGTTCGTCGACTCGATCCAGATCACCGCGGCGGAGGACCTCGACGTGGGCCGGCGGGCCGGCTACTACGACCACTACGGGGCGGTGCGTGACGTGGTGCAGAACCACGTGCTGCAGATCCTCGCCCTGGTCACGATGGACCCGCCGGCCACGTTCGACGCCCCGGACATCCGTGACGCCAAGACGAGGCTGCTGCGGGCGGTGCGCCCGCTCGACCCGAACGCGGCGGTCCGCGGGCAGTACGAGGGCTACCGGGACGCCGATGGGGTCCCGCCCGACTCGCGCAGGGAGACGTACGCCGCGGCCCGGGTCACCATCGACAACTGGCGCTGGCAGGGCGTCCCGATCTTCCTGCGCGCGGGCAAGGCGCTCCGCCGGTCCGTGACCGAGGCGGTGGTCCGCTTCAAGGAGGCGCCGCACCTGCAGCTCGACGGCCGCCCGGTCCCCGGCATCCCGACGCTGCTCGCGATCCGCATCCAGCCACACGAGGAGGTGCAGCTGCGGGTCGGCGCCAAGGTGCCGGGCGCGCGCTTCGAGCTGGCGCCGGCCAGCCTCCACCTGGACTATCGCCGGCTGGCGCACGGGCCGCTGCCCGACGCCTACGAGAACGTCTTCGCCGAGGTGCTGGAGGGAGGCCACTCGGTGTTCCCCGGCCCGGACGAGATCGAGCGTTCGTGGGCGATCGTGGACCCGCTGCTCCGGTCCTGGGAGGAGCGGGGAAGCCCGGCGCCGTACTCGCGCGGCTCGTGGGGCCCCGACGAGGCGGACGCGCTCGTCGCGGAGCACGGGGGCGGCCGCTGGATGACGTCCGGCGAGGAGCCCGGGATGGACCCGTGAGGGCGCTCCCGGTCAGGGCCGCACCGCCGGCGGCCGCGGCACCGCCAGGCCGGCGGCTCCGGGCTCCGAGGCGCAGGCGCTGACCCCCGAGCGGGCCAGGAGGTCGAGGCCCAGGCGGGCCCGGCGCACCCGCTCCCGCGTCAGCGCCACCGTGAGGTCCTCGAGATGGCCGCCCGACGGGTACACGTCGGGAGCGTTGCGCAGCCCGAACTTCAGGTAGACCGGCGCCGCGATCCGCACGATCTCCGGGATCTCGTGCAGCCGGACGAATCCGCCGAGGTTGTCCGGCGCCTCGACGTAGATGTCGAGGGGCAGGTCCACCGCGGCCCGGATGGCGGCGATCTGGGGCAGCGTCAGGTCGGTGGGCAGGTTGAGCGTGCTCGCCCCCAGCCGCTCCAGCACGCGCGCCGAGGCCGCGTTGGCGGCCGGCAGCATGACCGAGATCTTGGCCTGCATGTCGGCCGGCAGCACGCCGGCGCGGCGCAGCGCATCGAACGCGCTCAGCACGCCCAGGTCGGCGATCAACACGCTGCGGAAGCCGTGGTCCGCGGCCCGCAGCGCATCGTCCAGGCACGCGACCAGCTGCTCCTGCCCGCGGGCGGCCGGCGCCAGGACGGCCCCGGCCGGGCTGCGCGCCATCGCCGACGCGTCCCACCCGGCGTTCGGCCTGGCGAAGAGGCTGACCTCCAGGACGGCCCGCTCGGCCGTCCGCGCCATGTCGTCGAGCTCGGCGTCCGTGTGCAGGAACACGCCGCTTCCCTGGGACACCCGGTGGATGCTGACCTCGTGCCGCTCCGCCTCCTCGAGCACGGCCCGCAGGCAGCGCGGCCCCTCGGTGCTCGGGATCTCGACGCGGTACTGGGCGCCGTCGGGGAAGCGCCTGGAGGAGTCGGGCAGGGCGTTCAGGTCTCCGCGGGGCAGACCGATCTGCGTCAGCGCGTCTCGGATGCGGTCCGTCATGGCACCAGCTGCACCTTGAGGGCCCCCGACTCGCGGTCGCGCAGCGTCGCGAACGCACGCTCGTACTGGGCGAGCCCGAACCGGTGGCTGATCAGCGGCCGTGTGTCCAGCGCGCCGGTGCCGAACAGCGACACCACCCATCGCCAGGCGGCGCCCGAGGCGCCGAACACTCCCTGCACGCGCAGGTGCTTGAGCGGGATGTCGTCGCCAATCAAACTGGGCTCGACCGCGCCGCTGATCCCCTCCAGCACCACGGTGCCGCCCCGGCGGGCCAGCCGGAGGGCCGCCGCGCCCCCGCTGGGCCGGTTGGCCGCCTCGAAGACGAGATCGAATTGGTCCGCCAGCCCCGCCAGGTCGTCTCGGTTCACGTCCACCACCTCCGTCGCACCCAGCCTCCGTCCCAGCTCCAGCCGCTCCGTGCGGCTCCCGACGAGCGTCAGCCGCGCCGGGGAGACCAGCCCCAGCAGCGCCACGGCCAGCAGGCCCAGGGTGCCCGAGCCCACCACCGCGGCGTGCAGGCCCGGTCGGAGCTCCACGTCGAGCAGGCCCTGAGCGACGCAGGCCGCCGGCTCCAGAAGGGCGGCGGCCTCCAGGTCGGCGCCGGGCGGCAGGCGGTGCACGAGGCGTGCGGGGACGGCCACGAGCTCGGCGAACGCGCCGGCATGGGTGAAGCCGGTCTCGGCGTAGTCGGCCGAGCAGAGGTTGGTGCGGCCCTCCTTGCACCGGTCGCACACGCCGCAGGCGCGGAAGCCCTCGGCCACCACCCGGTCGCCCGCCGTGACGCCTGCCACACCGCGGCCAACCTCCGCCACCGTGCCCGCCCACTCGTGGCCGGGCACGACGGGGTAGCGGACGTACGGGGCCGGCCGGCGGCCATCCAGCAGCTCCACGTCGGAGCCGCAGATGCCGACGGCGGCCACGGCCACCAGGACCTCGCCGGGACCGGGCCGCGGCCGCTCCACCTCGACCAGCCCGATCGCGCCGGGCCGCTCGACGCGCACCGCGCGCATCGCGATCACCGCGCGGCCTCGGCCTGCTCGGCCTGCCGGAAGTGCCAGTCGTCGGCGAAGAGGTCGAAGTGGAGCTGGCGCATCGGGTTCTCGCGGACCAAGTCCTCGTCCAGCGTCACGCCCAGGCCGGGCGCGACCGGCACCGCGAAGTGGCCGTCCACGACCTCAGGATTGCCGGGCGCCGCCAGCTTGACGTGCGCCTCCGCGAAGTCGTTGAAGTGCTCCTGGATCTTGAAGTTGGGCGTGCAGGCCGCGAGGTGGAGCGCGGCCGCCGTGGAGATGGGCCCGCCCACGTTGTGCGGCGCCACCAGCACGTAGTGGCTCTCGGCCCAGGCCGCGATCTTGCGCGCCTCCAGGATCCCGCCGACGGTCGTGATGTCGGGCTGGATCACGTCCGCCGCCTGCCGCTCCAGCAGCTCGCGGAACTCGTGGCGCACGTGGATCCGCTCGCCGGTGGCGATCGGGACGTTGACCCGCCGCGCCACCTTCTCCAGCGCCGCGAGGTTCTCGGGCGGCACCGGCTCCTCGATCCAGGATGGGGCGAACGGCTCCAGCTCGCGCGCGATCGCGATGGCCGTCGCCGGCGTGAAGCGGCCGTGCATCTCGACCAGCAGCTCGGCCTCCGGTCCGATCGCCGCCCGCACCGCCTCCACCAGGGCGATCGCCCGCCGCCGCTCCTCGGGCGTCAGCTCGAAGGAGCCGGCGCCGAACGGGTCCAGCTTGAGGGCCCGGTACCCGCGTCCGACCGCCCGCCGGGCGGCGGCGTGGAACTCCTCGGGCGTGCGCTCGACCGTGTACCAGCCGTTGGCGTACGCCTTGATGCGGGGCCGGACGGCGCCGCCCAGCAGCCGGTGCACCGGCTGGCCCAGCGCCTTGCCGACGATGTCCCAGCAGGCGATCTCGACCGCGGCGATGCCGGACATCACGGTGGCGCCGGCGCGCTCGTAGTCCGTGCGCCACATCCGCTGGACCAGCGCCTCGATCTCGAACGGGTCGGCGCCCAGCACGTGGGTCGGGATGGCGTGGGCCAGGTAGCCGAGCACCGCCTGCGTGTGGTTGACCATCCGCACCTCGCCGGCGCCCACCAGGCCGTCGTCGGTGCGCACTTTGACGATGGTCAGGTTGCGCCACGCGGTGCCCATCACCATCGGCGTGACCTCGGCGATCCTGCTCAAGCCGGCCTCACCCTGCGCTCCTGGCCGAGCCGCCGCGAGAGGGAGGCGGCGCCCTCGCGGATCAGGCCGGCGAGCCGGCCGGGCCAGTCCTCGGCGGTCCGGCTGACCGGGACCGAGATGCTCATCGCCGCCGCCATGGCCCCGCTGTGGTCGTACACGGGCGCCGCCACGCAGCGGACGTCCCGGTTCGACTCGCAGTCGTCGGTCGCGTAGCCGTGACGGCGGACATCGGCCAGCGCCTCCCGGAGCGCGTCCACCGTGGGGATGCTGTTGGGCGTCATGGCGGGCAGGGGCGCGGCCTCGCCGCCGAAGCGGCGTGCCAGCTCGTCGTCCGACAGCTCGGACAGCAGGGCCTTGCCGACCCCGGTGCAGTGGGCGGGCAGCCGGCGCCCGACCGCCGAGACCATGCGGACCGCGTGAATGCTGTCCACCTTGGCCAGGTACACGACCTCGATCCCGTCCAGGGTGGCCAGGTGCACGGTCTCGCCGCAGGCTGCGGCGACCCTCTCCGCCGCGCGCTGGCCCTCCCGCGCGAGGTCCACCTCCGAGAGATAGGCGCTGCCCAGCTCGTGCAGGAGCAGGCCGAGCGTGAACCGGCCGCCGCCCCCCTCGGCCGGCGAGATCGCGCCCAGCGTGGCCAGTGTGTGCATCAGCTCGTGGACCGAGCTCCGGGGAAGGCGCAGCGCCGTCGCGGCCTCGCGGACGGTCATCGGGCCGCCCTCGCGCATCAGGGTCAGGATCTGGAACGCCCGCATCACGGCCGGCGTGCAGCGCGGCGCGGCCATTCGCGTGTTCTGCTCGGTCTCGTGGTCGAAATTTCGATCAGCTGTCGAAATCCTGGCGTCCTCCTCGAACGTTGTGTACAGGGCAGCGCTGTCTGTCAAGCGCCGTCACGTATCCTTCCGTCCACATGGCGGTGCCCATTGCCGGCAGGGAGGATGCTTCGCCTGAGCTCCTGCGCCAACTGGCCTGGGGCGTCCCCATGCTCCTGCTCGGACTGGGCATGCTCCCGGCCAGCGACGTCGGCCAGCTCATCGGCTACAGCTTCGGCATGCCCGCGATCTGCCTGCTGGGCGGCATGGCCGACACAGTCGCGGCCTGGGCGCAACGTCGGGCAGCGTGGGGCCGGAGACTGGCCGGCGGGGCCCTGGATATCGGCGTCGTGGCCGCCGTCGCGGTCCGGACGGTCGTGCCCATGCCCGATCCGGGCCCCCACGGGAACGGTCTTTTCTCCGGCCTGCTCGCTCTGCTGGTCGTCCTGCTGGTCTCGCTGGTTCCGTGGGGCTTGCTGAACGCCGCGCTGTCCCTGACCGGGGATGCTCGCACGCGGCCCGCAGCCATGGCGCTCGGCTGTGCTCAAGCGCTCACCGCGTTCCTGGCCGGGCTGCCGCTCGTCCGCTCTGCTCTTGCGCCCACGGAAGACGTGAGTGCGGCCCTCGACGTGACGATTCGCGGCCAGATCGTGGTGCTGCTTGCCGGGGGTGCTGCCATCGTCGTCCTGGCCGCCCGACGTCAGCGGCGCCGGCTCGGCGCCCCGAGATAAGCCGGCCTGCCTCAGTATCTCCTGCTCCGGACGAGATCGCGGCCAGGCTCCTCATCCCGCCGGATGGCTCAGCTCTGCGTAACGATCAGGGTTGGTGGGTCACCGCAGCCAGGAACCGTTCGAGCCGGGTCGCCTGGTCGGGGTTGACCAGCGCGGCCCAGGCAACCCGGCCGGCCAGGTGCTCAGCCATGCGGGGGAGCCCAGCCCGGTTCTGATTCTCCAGCCCGTCGCGGCCAGTGTTGTACAGGATCGCGCGCAGCACGTCGCGCTCGCGGCGTTCGAGGTTCGGATGCCGGTTGATGACCACGCCCGCGAGGCGCTGGCGCGCGGCCTGCGTCCTCACCTGCGTCTTGCGCTCGTTGACAGAGAAGCCCTCGTCGATTGCGATCGTCCTGGCGAGCTCCAGCAATCGCGCCACCGTCCGCCTGCTGGGCGACCCGGAGAACGCCAGGTCGTCGGCGTAGCGGGTGTAGGCGAGCCCGAAGCCGGCGGCCAGCCCAGCGAGACGCCGGTCCAGTCCATACGCACACAGGTTGGCGAGCGCCGGCGAGGTTGGGGCACCCTGCGGCAAGTGCGGCGTGGCCAGCCGCCGGCCCTGCTGGAAGCGGCTCTCGAGGTCGCCGGTCCGGGGCTCGGGCGCCGCCTGCCACACTCCGAGCGGAACCACGTTGGTCGTGAGACCCGTCAGCGCATGGGCGACCGACTCGGGGTACCCGGCGCACCGGAAGACGCCGAATATCCGGCCGGCACTGACAGAGCCGAAGAAGTCCTCGAGGTCCACCCGAACGAGGACGGCTTTGCCGGCGTGGGGCCGGGCGAAGGTCAGGACGGACCGCCCCGGCACGAAGCCGTGTGCTGCGGGGTGAGGCGGGATATGCTCCAGGATCGTGTGCAGCAGCTGTCGCTGCACACGGCGGAGCCGCTCCTTGGGAGCCTCCAGCAGCCGCAGACCCCCTCCGGATTTCTGGATCCAGCGATAACGGTAATGGCGGAGCTGCTCGGTTTCCACCCGGCGCTCCAGCGATCGAACGTCTGCGAGCCACGCCAGGTCTACGGCTCGCAGGTCGAGGAAACCTGCGAGCTCGCCCTGTGTCGGGATGGGCGGCACCGGCCACGGCATGGTTCCCATCGCGGGCTGAAACGGGAGCCAGCGCCGTGGGGACCCGGGACCCGCATCCACGAGCGTCGCGTCGAGCGCGGAGCTGGCCGCCAGCCAGGCGCTCAGCTCCCGCGGCCGATCCCACGGCGGTCGGGGATACGCCCGAAGCACCCGTCGCACCAGCGTGCGCAGCGAGGGGCGAGCATGTCCGAGCACGAGGGCGCCGCGGCGGGTGAGACCCGCCGTGGCCCAGTCGCCGTCGAGAAACGCTGACGCCAGGGCCGAGGCCCACCGTGCTCGGCGTGACCGGCTCATCGTGGAGGTGGCAGCGGGCTCCGACCTGTCCCGTCGTGCGTGCGCGGCCCTCCGTGGTAGCGGAGTCGAGCGCATGCGATGCGATGCCCCTGCATCGGTTGTCCCCCGGGGTTGCCCCGGAGAGATCGTGTCCCCGCGAATGGGGACGATCGCCTCGGAACCCGCTGCACCGCCGGATCATAAACACTCGAGTGGCGGCCCGTGCTCACGGTGTGGTTCACCGTGCGGAACCATGCCAGCTACACGCTGGTGGTCCTGCTGATCAGCTCCGCTGACGCCGGCCTCGGCGCCGTGATCGGGGCATGGTCGCTTCCGTCCCTGCCCGCGGTCTCTGGCTCACTCGCGGTTCGCCTCCGGCCAGCTGAACCGCTCCCAGCTGGCCAGGTCGTGGACCAGGTACGCCTCGGGGTCCTCGATCCGGCCGAACCCGCTGCGAAAGTAGAGCAGGGGCCGGCGGCGATGATCGAAGGCGCACTCGGCGACCTCGCCGATGAAGATCGAGTGATCGCCACCGGGGAATCGCTCGTGCACGTCGCAGATGAAGTACGCCATCGCGTCCGCGAGCACGGGCAGCTCGAACTCGGGCCTGAGGTCCACGCCGGCGAACTTGTCGGCGGCGGGCGTGGCGAATCGGCGCGCCAGGTGCTCGTGGTCGTCCGCGAGCACGTTCACGACGAACCTGCGACTGCGCTCCAGGGCCTCGTGCGTCGGCAGCCGGTTGTTGACGCAGACCAGCAGCAGCACCGGACGGACGGACAGCGAGCACACGGCGCTCGCCGTCATCCCGGCCGGCCGGCCGTCTGACACGGCCGTGATGACGGTTACTCCGGTGGCGAAGTGCGCGATCGCCTGCCGGTACCGGGTCTCGTCCAGGCCCATGGTGCTCCGCGCTCGCTCACGTCTGCGACGGCTGGCGCTTGCGGACGATGCTCACGTCGTCGGGATTCACGAGGTCCGGAACCGTCCATCCGTCCAGGTCGTACTCGGCCAGGCACTGCTCCGCGAAGCCCTTGTAGGCGTCGAGCTGGCCGGTCGCCCGCTGGGATTCCATGATCTCGGTGCGGATGGCCTCGTGGTTGCCGGAGTAGTTCCGCTCGTACAGCTCGTGCCGGCCGCCGAACTCCGTGCCGACGGCGTCCCACAGCAGCTTCATCAGCTTGATGCGGTCGACCGCGTCGTAGCCGTTCGAGCCCCGCACGTACTTGTCGAGGTAGCCACGGATCTCCGGGTTCTTGAGGTCCTCCGCATTGGAGTTCAGGTAGATGAGGCCGCTGGCGATGTCCTGCTCGATGATCTCCTTGACGCGCGGGTAGCCGATGGTCATGAACCACCGGTACGCCAGGCCGTACTGGAGGTTGGGCAGCAGGGCGCCCTCCTTCCAGGGCTCAGGGTTGGTGGCCATCGCGTCGGTGAGCGCCCAGAACATGTTGCGCCACGCCAGGATCTCGCCGAACCGCGTCTGGATGCCGCGGAAGTCCTTGGTCCCGGTCGCCTCCAGGGCCTTCAGCGTAAGCCCGGCGATGAAGTCGAGCTTCACCGCCAGCCGGGTGCAGCCGTGGAACGTGAAGCGGGGGATGAACCCGGAGTGCGGGAAGAAGGTGTTCACCTTCTCCGCGTCGCCATAGGCGAACACGTTCTCCCAGGGGACGAGCACCCGGTCCAGGATGAAGATGGTGTCGTTCTCGTCCAGCCGGCTGGAGAGCGGATAGTCGAAGGGGCTGCCCATGACGTCGGCCGTCATCGAGTAGGACGGACGGCAGATCAGCTTCATCCCCGGCACACCCATCGGGATGGTGCAGATGAGCGCGAACTCCCGCGTCTTCAGCGGCAGCCCGTAGTGTGCGACGAAGTTGTAGTGGGTGATGGCCGAGCCGGTGGCCACCACCTTGGCGCCGCTCACCACCAGGCCGCGGTCGGTCTCGTCCTCCACGTGGACGAACACGTCCCGAACCTCGTCCGGCGGCCGGTTGCGATCGACCGGCGGGTGGATGATCGCGTGGTTCCAGTAGAGGACCTTCTCCTGCGACTCCCGGTACCAGCGGCGGGCGTTCTCCTGGTAGGGATCGTAGAAGTCGGCGTTGGCGCCCAGGGTTCCGAGAAACGCGGCCTTGTAGTCGGGGCTGCGGCCCATCCAGCCGTACGTCAGCCGCGCCCACTCGGCGATCGCGTCGCGGTCCGCCAGGAGGTCCTCGACGCTCCTGGGGGTCCTGAAGAACTTGTGCGTGTACCCGCTGCTCCCGGTGTCGGTCGGAGCGGTGAGCACCTCGCGCCGCTTCGGGTCGTGCAGCGCGTCGTAGAGGCGCGCAACCATCCGGATCGGATTGCGAAAAGCAGGGTGCGTGGTCACGTCCTTGACCCGGTCGCCGTACAGCCAAACCTCGCGGCCGTCCCGGAGGCTCTCGATGTACTCCTGACCCGTCATCGGACGGGTGCTGCGCGCCCCGGCGTCCGGGGTCGCCGTCCTCTCCTTCTCTTGCACCGCTCCGTCACCGTTCCTCGTTCAAATGGGTGGGAAAGAGCTCCTCGCCAGGCGCCGCAACCCCTCGTACATCAGCGGGGCGCGGCCCGGCGGCTCCTCGAAGCCAGGGCAACAACCCGGTGATTTTATTCTTCTTTGCCGCATTTGGTTGAGGGAACAACTACCCGTGTGTTGTCGCGGAGCCCGGAGCCTCATACACGGCGACGATTACCTCCGCCGCCGACGTACGGACGCCAGGTCGTCGATCGCCGTGGCCAGGGACTGTCAGGGAGCTTCGAAGAAGCAGGTCGCCGGTGCTCCGGTTGGGGCTCAGGAGCCGGCCACGGCCCTCCTCGCGCCCTCCAGCTTCTCCGGGTTCACGACGATGTCGATGGCCGTGATCCGTCCGCCTGCGACGGTGACGCCGACCACGGCCACCACCTCGCCGTCCGCGGTCATCAGCGCGCCGGCGCCGCCGTTGACCGCCACCATCCGGGCTGTCATTCCCGGGTACCACGTCTGCCCTGCGCGCAGGACCCTGGCGGCGCGCTCCGCGCCCCTGACCGGCCGCCCCGCCGCCGCCACCATGCCGCCGCCGTCGGCGCGCAGCACGACCGAGGGGTCGAGCAGCCGGAGCAGCGCCTCCAGGTCGCCCCTGGCCGACGCGTCGAGGAAGGCGCCGACCACGCGACGCTGCTCGGCCGCGTCGGGGTCGAAGCGCGGCCGGCGCTCCTCGACGTGGCGACGCGCGCGAGTCGCCAGCTGGCGGCAGGCGGCCGGCGTGCGGCCGACCACGGTGGCCACCTCCTCGAAGCCGAGGCCGAACACGTCGTGGAGGACGAAGACCGCGCGTTCCGCCGGGCTCAGCGTCTGCAGCACGACGAGCATCGCCAGGCTGATCGACTCGTCCATGACCACGCGCTCGCCGGGGTCCTCCGCCATCGCATCACCTTCCGCCACCAGAGGCTCGGGAAGCCAGGTGCCGACGTATGCCTCGCGGCGCGCCCGAGCCGACCGCAGCTGGTCCAGGCAGTACCGGGTGAGGACCGTCGTCAGCCAGCCGCGGGGCTTCTCGATCGTTGCCTGGTCGGTCTGCTCCCAGCGCAGGAACGTCTCCTGGACGGCGTCCTCGGCGTCGGCCACCGTGCCCAGCAGGCGGTAGGCGACGCCGAAGAGGCGCCGCCCCTCTCGCTCCGCCAGCTCGGCCGTGCGCGCCTCGCTCACTCCGCCGCGGTCAGCTCCAGGTTGATGGTCCGCGTGCGCGCCATGCGGTGGGTTGCCGGGATGACGACGCCGTGCAGCAGTGGGTATCTGCGCGCCAGCGCCGCGCTGGCGCGCCGGAACTCCTCGCCGCTCAGCTCTCTGGCGCGCACGTGCACCGGGCCGCCGGCGCGCCTCGCCTGCTTCGGCCGGAGCAGCGCCAGCAGAGCCGGTTCGCGGCCGTTGGCCGCCAGCCAGAGCTCCGCCTCCGGCCGGCGGCGGAGCCGCTTCGTCTTGTACGCCTTCTCGTAGGTCCGGATGAACGCGCGGTCACCGTCGGCGACGATGTGCACCGGGGTGTCGACCGGCGTCCCGTCGCGGCGATACGTGGTCAGGATGACCGTCTTCTGGTCGGTGAACGCGCCCAGCGCGGATGCGATGTTGCTCATGCCGGGTGGACGAGACAGCGCCTCCGAGTGTGACACGGTCTTACCCCGGGAGGGAGCCGGAGGACGGGTGGATCGTCCTCCGGCTCTGGATGCGGACCTCGGACGCCCGGGGGATCGCGGCGCTACCGCAGGCGCTCAGCTGCCCTTGGGGCGGATGTTGGCGTTCAGATGGAACACGTTGTCGGGGTCGTACTCGGCCTTGATCCGGGCCAGCCGGCCGTACTTGGCGGCGCCGTAGGACGCGCGCACGCGGTCCTCGTCGTACTCGTTCATGAAGTTCACGTAGCCGCCATAGCCGCTGGAGTACGGCCTCAGGTCGTCCCAGAACGATCGCACCCAGGCGCGCTCGTCCTCGAACAGCTCGGCGGTCGGCGCCAGCGCGGCGATGTTGAACGCGTAGCAGGACGTGCGCGGCCCGCCGAAGGCGGTCTGGTCCTCGCCGGCTCTCGCGTACGCCCCGTTCATCCGGAAGACGGGGATGAACGACAGGGGCGAGCGCTTGCGCGGCAGCTGCTCGGTGAACACCGCGATCACCTCGTCGGTGAGATCCGGCACGTAGAGCGCCTTCTCGTACGCGTGGAGGCCCCAGGGCGCGGACTCGTCGAGCATCTGCTGGAGGTTCGCGTAGGGGATGGGCGTGACCAGCTCGAACGACGGGCGCCCCTCGTCCCGCACCGGCTGGATGGCTCGCTGGTGCTCCTCGGCCGAGCCGCAGCCGACGACGATCAGGGCATAGCCGGGCGCCAGCTGATGCTCCTGGGGCACGAACGGCGCCGGCGGGGCGTTGAGGCCCGCGAACATGACGCCCATGTCGTCGGGCAGCGTCCGCACGAAGTCGCGGCCGAAGCGGAGCGCCTCGGCGCCATCATCCAGGCGCCAGAAGAACAGGCCGAGGTTCACCAGCGGCCCGACCTCGTGGAGCTGGAACTCGAACGACGTGACCACGCCGAAGTTGCCGCCTCCGCCGCGGATCGCCCAGAACAGGTCAGGATGCGAGTCCGCCGACGTCCGCAGCACGCGACCGCCGGCGGTGACGACCTCGGCCGCGACGAGGTTGTCGGAGCTCAGCCCGGCCATTGCGGTCAGCCAGCCGAAGCCGCCGCCCAGGGTCAGACCGCCGACCCCGGTGTGGCTGATGGTGCCGCCCGGCACCGCCAGGCCGTGCGCCTGGGTGGCGCCGTCCAGGTCCGCCCAGGTCGCGCCGCCGCCGCACACGGCCCGCCGGGCGGCCGGATCGACGCGGATCCCCTTGATCGCGCTCAGGTCGATCATCAGTCCGCCGTCGGAGACCGCGTTGCCGGCGAAGCTGTGGGCGCCGCCCCGTACGGATACCTCGAGGCCGCGAGACCGGCTGAACTCGAGCGCCGCGGCGACGTCCTGCGCGCTGGAGCACCGGACGATGACCGCGGGCCGGCGGTCGATGTTGCCGTTCCAGACGGTGCGCGCACCGTCGTAGTCGGGGTTTTCGGGGGTCAGCACGGCGGCGCCGGCCATGCGGGCGCGGAACGCCGCCAGGTCGCTGTCGATCGCTTGAGCCATGGGGTGCCTCCGTGAACCGGGAACTTGCTCGCCGACCCTAGCGCACGACCGGCAGACGGGCAAATGGGCAGATGGAAACCCGGTTTGACGGGTTGTCCCACCGGGTGTGGGAGGGCGTCGCCGAATCCCATGCGGACCGGCGGCCTGGTCAGCCCACCTGGAGCGTACCCACCATGCCGCTCTGCTTGTGGCCCGGGATGTCGCAGTAGAGCTGGTAGCTTCCAGCGCCCAGGCTCTTCACGGTGAGAACGGCGCTGTTGCCCGGCTGCACGGTCTCACTCCTGGCGACGATCCTGCCGGTCGGGTCGGCTATCAGCATGTCGTGCGGCTGGGTGCCGGTGTTGATCAGAAAGAAGGTCACGCTCCCCGGCTTTACCTCGAACGTGCTCGGCGTGAAGCGGTAGTCGATCATGCTGACCTGGGTGGAGCCGGGCGGCGGGGACGCGGCGCTGCCGCCGCAGGCGGCGAGCCCGGCGACCAGGAGGACGGCGAGCATCAGAAGCTCCGTCCTGGCTGCCAGCGCGAACCGGCCGGAGGGGCCGCTGAGCGCCCGGAAGCGGCCGAGCTCCAGCCAGGCGACGCCGAGCGCGAGGGGCACGTTGAAGAGCTCGATGGGGATTGGCGGGGCGAACGCCAGAGCCGGGTTGACAGCGGGCACGCTCCCGCCCTGGAGCAGGTAGATCGTCAGGGAGAGCCCGCCCAGCGTCAGGGCCGCGGCGGCCCCGAAGAGGGCGACGGCGGGCTCGTAGCGGCGCTGCTGGCCGAGGGGCCCGGCCAACCGCCGGCGCGCCACCTCGGCGGCCGCCAGCAGCAGCACGAGGCCGGCGCCCAGCTCGGTGAGCCTTGCCAGCTGGGCCATGATCGCGACGTTGGGCAGCACCAGCGCATGGATGGCGGGCGACAGGATGCTGGATTGGGCGCCCGGGCTGGTCGCTACGAAGTCTCGAAATCGGGCGACGTAGTCGGCGAGGAACAGCTTGTTCAGGCCGCCGAGCAGGAACTGCAGGCCGAGCACCGCCTGGATCAGGGCGCCGGCTACCAGGGCGGCGTTCCCGCTCCCGGGAAGGCGGGTCGCAACTCGCTCGTCCGTCATGGCTGACCTCCGAATGGGAGTGTGGAATACGGCGGGAGGATCTCGATCGTGTCTCCTGCGCGCAATGTCTTCATGCCCAGCACGCTAGGAGCCGGCCGCCTGTCTCGGCGTCCGCTGTAGAGCTGAATCTTCTCTGCGCAGGCGACGTACGCCGCCTACGTCAGGGCGCGCGGTCTCAATCCCACTCCGCCAGGCGCTCGCGCACACCTCGAGCCCCCGGCCCGTAGCGGTCCCGGCCGAGCGCCAGCACCGTCGCGACTCCCAGCAGCAGCAGCGCGACCGCGCCGAACGCGACGAACAGGTAGCCGGCCTCGGCGACGATCAGCAGCGCGCGCAGGGAGACCAGCGCCAGCGCCGCTCCACCCCCCGCCAGCAGCACCCGGCTGCGGAGGACGATGCCCGCACCCACCGTCAGGGCTCCCTCTATCAGGAGCGCGCGCAGCCACCAGGAGTCGCCGCTCACGGTCAGCACCACCGCCCAGCCCATGACGAGGCCGATGCCGGCCCCGACCAGCGCCTGCCGGGTCTGGAGCTGGACCACGAGGTTGCGGTCCTCACGCAGCAGGATCCCGCAGGCGACCAGGCCGACACCGGGCGGGACCAGCTCCCACGACTGGACAGCGAGCTCGCGAGCCAGGAAGTAGCCGGCGGCGGCAGCGCTCACCAGGCCGAGATAGCGATTGGGCCGCCAGCCGAACGCCCGGGCGTCCAGCCACAGGATGCCGCCCAGGATCAGCAGTCCGGCGGCTGCAAGGAGGGCGCCGAGGCTGGCCGGCCCGGTCCTGTCGGGGAAGACGAAGCCCGCGATCGCGGCGACGCCGAGCAGGCCGAGGCCGAGGTAGCGGTGCATCTCGACCACGGCATGCCGGCCGAGCGCGTCGAAGGTCAGCCGGCCGGCGATCCAGAGCGCCAGGCCGAGCACGCCCAGCGCGGCCGCGTACAGGATCGTGTCGGCGCCGTTCGCGCCCAGCAGCGTGAACGCGCCGGCGACGACGGCAGCGGCGGCGGCGGGCAGCGCCCGGCGCTCTCGTTCCTGCATCGCCGCCGTGTAGATGATCGGGGCGTATGCCAGCAGGGCGATGCCCGCGACGTCGGCCGCGTCCCTCTGCGCGAGGGCCAGCAGCGAACCGGCGGCGATCGTCGCCGCGCCGAGCTCGGTCATGCGCGCCCACCCGGCCGCGAATCGGGTGTGCAGCGCCAGCCCGGCCAGGCCCGCGGCTCCGGCCAGGCCCGCCATCGCCGTCTCCTCGGCGCCACCCGAGCGATCGATGCCCGCGGCGATCAGCCCGACGTGAACGCCCGGCACCAGCAGCAGGACGGCCGGATAGACGACGTACGGGGACCGGACGCGAACCGCGGTGACCGCCGCCAGCGCGGACAGGGCCAGGAACTCCAGGACGAGGACCGCCGGCAGAGCGTCCGCGTAGGGCCACGCGAAGAGCACGAGCCCCATCGCGAGCATCGCGGCGAGCGCGTACCAGCGCTCGGCCTGGCCGCGAGCGCGCACGTGCCACTCGGCATGGGCGACGCCGGTGGCCACGGCGACCAGGCCCACCCAGGCCGTGTCCAGGCGGAGCACAGCGGCGCCCAGCAGCAGGCCGATGGTGGCCAGCCCCGAGGCCCCGGCGCGCAGCGCCTGCCGCGGACCGGTCGGCCCCGGCTGGAGCAGAGACCAGGCGAGGAGCACGCCGCCGGCCAGCACCGCGGCCGACGCCTGTGACCACTGGGGCAGGGCTTCCCGCAGCGTCAGCGCGGCTCCGATCGTGACCAGGGCCCCGACCACCGGGAGTCCGCTCCTCTGGAGCGGGGCGGTCCGTGGGAAGCGCCGGGCCGCCGCCGCCCAGCCCGCGGTCAGCGCCAGGGCGCCGGCCACCATCGCCGTTCCCTGCCACGGCTCGGGAACCGCCGCCAGCACCACCGCTGCGACGGATGCCGCGAGCGCCGACCAGGCGAGCCACGGCATCTCGGGCTCGCGGACGCTGGTGGCGAGCCACCAGTAACCGGCGGCGAGCAGGCCGAGAGCCGCTGCCAGCCGCCACCAGAGCAGGTCGCCGGGGCCGGCGAGGCAGAGGGCGACCGCCACCAGGGCGGCCGCGTGCACGAACTCTCGGCGGCGCGCCGTCGCCACCGCGTGCGGCGCCGCGGCTCGCAGCTCCCCCAGCGCCACGTACAGGAGCGCGAGCAGCGCGTCGAACGG
Source organism: Candidatus Dormiibacterota bacterium (assembly GCA_036500885.1). GTDB lineage: Bacteria > Chloroflexota > Dormibacteria > Dormibacterales > Dormibacteraceae > CF-161. The sequence goes on along the minus strand of DASYBH010000251.1, from coordinate 1,482 downwards.
GCCGCGCCAGCTCCGCAAGCCGAGCGCCTCCACGCCCACGAACCAGGCGAGCGAGAACAGTGCGCGGGCGGCGAGGTCGCTGAACCGCACGGCTCCGAGCTCGCTGGCGATCCCGAAGGCGGCGGCCGCCACCAGCAGGGCGGCGGGCAGCTGCCACTGGCCGGTCCCGATCGCCGCGTCGTGGAGCTCGATCGCGCTCAGCGCCAGCACGGCATAGAAGAACGGCGACGCGTTCCTGGTCAGGAGGCCGAGCCTCGAAGGCCTCAGGTGGGGAAGCAGGTAGGCAAGCCCGGTGGCGGCCACCGCGGCGCCGGTCCAGGCTCCCCACCCGGCGACCCGGCCCGTGGTGGCGAGCGCCAGCGGCAGCGCCGCCCGGAGCGCGTAGCCGGTGGCCTCGCTGGGCCCGAGGGCGAAGTCGGTCGCGTAGAGCGCAAGAGCGATCCAGAGCGCCAGCGACAGCGGCCAGACCTCCCCGGCCAGGTTCTGGGCGAGGGCCAGCACGACGCCGAGGAACACCGCCAGGTGGAGATGGGCGGGATGGCTGCGATAGAGGCGCCCGGCCGCCCCCAGCCGTCCCGCCGCTCTCGCCAGCAGCAGGAGCGGGACGCCGGCCGCCAGTGGCAGGGCGAAGCGGTAGGAGCCCCCGAGGGGACCGCTCGCCGCGCTGGCGGCCAGCACCACCGCGGCCTCGCCGGTCCAGGCACGGCTGGGATGCGGGGCCAGTGCCTGCCAGGCGAGATAGGCTGCGGCGATGGCGCCGAGCGTGGCTGTCCAGAGCCAGGTCGAACCGCCATCGGGGACGGCGACGGCCATCGCGACCAGGGCGCTGGCGTGCGCGAACCAGGGGAAGTGCGAGAACACGCTGGCCGGGGTCAGGCGCTGCCAGGCCGCGTACACCAGCGGCGTGAAGCCCAGCCCCACCGATCGCCACGACTCACCGGCGGCCGCCCCGGAGATTCCCCAGACCGTCGCGAAGATGGCGATCCCCGCCATCTCGCCGTAGGGGCGCAGATCGAGCCGTCTGGCCAGGAACCCGTAGACGATCGAGCACGCGGCCCCCGTCACGGCCAGGGCCTCGTCCACCGTGATCCCCTGGCTGCCGAGCGCCAGGAAGGTCCAGGCGGCGACGCCGACGAGGGGCAGGAGCACGGCCGCCAGGGCCACGTAGATCTGACCGACGGCGCGCAGCCGCTGCTGGCCGAGCGCGAGATAGCCCGCCGCGGCGAAGACGAGGTCGAGCGCCACCACGGCCGCCAGGCGGACGCCGCCGCCCAGCCCGGCGGTCCCGTACAGCTCGAAGAGCACGGCCGCGACGACCAGCAGGAAGGCCCCCAGCGAGGCGAGGATCACGACCGCGTGCTCGGTGAACAGCTCGCGCAACATCTCCTCGCCACCTCCCCCCCTCATCTGCCGGGGGGTCAGGGGGGGCAAGTCGTCTTCCTTACTCCGGCGAGGAGGGTGGGGAGGGGGGGCCGCGGCCTC
>DASYBH010000250.1:0-14339 GCA_036500885.1 Candidatus Dormiibacterota bacterium | reverse complement strand
GGAGGCGACCAGCCAAGGGTCAGCATGTCCGACTTCGAGTTCCGCGCTCCGGGCGCGGGGTCGACGCCCTTCATCGACATCGACAACGGCATCGACGTCCGCACTGGCAAGCCGCTGTCCGTTCAGCCCCTTCCGGTCGGGACGACCTCCACATGCCAGGTCGCCAGCTCGTCGCGGACGGTGACGCCGGCGCCGTCGACCAGCCCGGTCGCCGCGACGCTCGCGCAGACCGGTGGTTTCGACTACCGCTTCCCGATCGCCGGCCTGGTGCTCCTGGTGGCCGGCATCGTCCTCTACGTGGTCACCAGCCGCCGGCGGCGGTCGACCGAAACGGACTGACCTGAGCTGTAGGAAGACGACTTGCCCCCCCTGACCCCCGGCGATGAGGGGGGAGGTGGAGCGATGAGTTCCCCGACGGGCTGCGAGGCGGATCGCCTCGCGGCCCGTCCGCTTCTGGTCGTCGACGCCGCCAACGTCGTCGGCTCGGTGCCCGACGGCTGGTGGCGGCGCCGGGCCGAGGCCACCGAGCTGCTGCGCGCGGCTCTGGAGCCGCTGGCCGCGTCCGGACTGTCCGCCGCCGGGCTGCCGGAGGCGCTGGTCTGGCTGGCGGGGTCTCCGCTCGAGGTGGTGCTGGTGGTCGAGGGCGCCGCATCCGGGGTGACGGGCACCCCGGCCGTCCGTGTGGTCGCGGCTCGGGGGAGCGGCGACGACGCGATCGTCGAGCTGGTCGCGGCGGGGGGAGCCGGCCGCCGCACCGCGGTCGTCACCGCGGACCGTGCGCTGCGGTCTCGGGTGACCGGCCTGGGCGCCGCGGTCGTGGGCCCCGCCGCCCTGCCGCGCCGGGCCCGGCTGCCCGACAGGAATCGCATGTAAAGCGTCTTGATACCGCGTCGGTCCGGCTCCATACTTGGGGTCGAACCGAACAGCCTCACGGGTGCAGGGAAGCCGGTGCGAGTCCGGCGCTGTCGCGCAACTGTGAGCGGGGAGCGGCTGGCCACGCGGCCACTGGGGCGTCTCGCCCTGGGAAGGCGGCCAGCAGCGACGATCCGCGAGCCAGGAGACCGACCCGAGGGGCCAGAGCTCCCACCGGCGCGGATCCGTGGGGGTGCTTATCGCGGCGAGCACTCCGGGCGCCGGCGGACACTGCCGCCGGAGGTACAGCGGATGCGAAAGCATCTGAGCGCGACCAGCGCGACACTGGTCGCCCGAATCACCCGAGTTTGCGCGCTCGCGATCCTGGTGGGCGCCGCCTGCCAGTCGACGCCGGCCAGCTCTCCGTCGCCCGGCGGAGGCTACCCGGTCGTCGTCCACGCGAGCAACGGGTCCACCCTCACGTTCAGCCGGCAGCCCCACCGGATCGTCTCGCTGTCGCCCACCGCGACCGAGATGCTCTTCGCGATCGGGGCCGGGAAGCAGGTCGTCGCCGTCGACGACCAGTCCACCTACCCGCCGTCCGCCCCGGTCACCAGGCTGTCCGGGTTCCAGCCCAACGTCGAGGCGGTCGCCGGCTACTCGCCCGACCTGGTGGTCGCCGCTGAGGACCTCGGCGGCCTGGTCAAGGGACTCCAGGCCCTCAGCGTGCCCATCCTGATCGAGCCCGCGGCCAGGGACGTCAACGGCAGCTATGCGCAGATCCGCGAGCTGGGCAGCGTCACCGGCCACGCGTCGGAGGCCGGCGCGCTGGTCGCCAGGATGAAGTCCGACATCGCTTCCATCGCCGCCTCCGTCGCGAAGCCGGCCCGCCGGATCACCGTCTATCACGAGCTCGACGACACCTACTTCTCGGCGACGTCGCACACCTTCATCGGCCAGCTGTACGTGCTGCTGGGCCTGCGGAACATCGCCGACAGCGCCACCGGGGGCGCGCCGGACTACCCGCAGCTGTCGTCCGAGTTCGTCGTGTCGGCGAGCCCCGACCTGATCGTTCTCGCCGACACCAGGTGCTGCCACCAGGACCTCCAGACGGTCGGCGCGCGTCCCGGGTGGCGGTCGATCTCCGCGGTGAGGTCCGGCGCGGTGCTCGCCGTGGACGACGACGTCGCCTCGCACTGGGGTCCGCGGATGGTGGACTTCCTCCGCACCGTCGCGCCGCGAGTGGCCCAGCTCGAGCGTGCGCCCGCGAGCGCCCCGGCGGGCTGACGTGGTTGGCGATTCGGTCGGGCGCGCCGGCGCGCTGCCCGGCCTGCCTCGCCTCCCGCTGCGCTGGGCGGCGGCCGGCGTGCTCGTCGTCGCGGCCGCGATGGGTGCCGGCGTGCTGGCCGGCCCGGTGCACGTCCCGGTGCGGGCCGTGGGGGAGGCGCTCCTCTCGCCGCCCTTCCTCCCCGGTCGGGCGGGCCAGGACTCCGGCCAGCTCGCGATCCTCTGGTCGCTCCGCTTTCCGCGCGTGGTGCTCGGCGCCCTGGTCGGCGGCATGCTGGCGACCGCGGGAGCCGCCTACCAGGGCGTGTTCCGCAACCCGCTGGCGGACCCCTACCTGCTCGGGGCCGCGGCGGGAGCGGTCCTGGGCGCGACGCTGGCCATCGCCTTTGGCGGCGGCGCCACGCTGGGCGGGATCGGCCTGGTGCCGGTCGCGGCGTTCGCGGGCGCGGGCGCCGCGGTGGCGGGGACCTACCTCCTGGGCCGGTCGCTGGGCGACCACCGGAGCCCGACCTCGCTGATCCTCGCCGGCGTGGCGATCGCCGCGTTCCTGACCGCGGTCCAGAGCTACGTGCAGCAGGCGCGGTCGGACTCCTTTCGCCAGGTCTACTCGTGGATCCTGGGCCGCCTGGTGACCGCGGGCTGGGACGGCATCGCCGAGGTGCTGCCCTACGCCGTCGTGGGCCTCGCGGTGATCCTGGCCCACCGCCGCCTGCTCGACGCGCTCGCGGTCGGGGAGGAGGAGGTGGCCAGCCTCGGCGTCTCGCCGCGCCGGGTCCGGCTGGTCGTGGTGGTCGCCGCCACGCTCTGCACGGCCGCTGCGGTGTCGGCCGCCGGCGCGATCGGGTTCATCGGGATCATCGTCCCGCACGCGGTGCGGCTGCTCCTGGGCACGAGCTACCGGGTGGTGCTGCCGATGTCGCTGCTGCTGGGCGCGGCGTTCCTGGTGCTGGCCGACACGGCCGCGAGGACGCTGGCCGCGCCGGCCGAGGTGCCGATCGGCGTGATCACGGCGATGGTCGGGGCGCCCTTCTTCCTGTTCGTCATGCGCTCGACGAGGCTGCGCGAGTCGTGAGCGCGATCACCCTGAGCGGGGTGGGCGTGGCCTATGACGGCCGGCCCGCGATCCAGGACCTCGACCTGGAGGTCGCCCCGGGGGGCTGGCTCGGGCTGATCGGGCCGAACGGCGCAGGGAAGACGACGATCCTGCGCGCCGTGGCGGGCCTCGCCCCGCACGTGGGCCGTATCGCGCTGGACGGCGAGCCGGTCGCGGGCCTGAGCCCCAGGGACGTGGCCCGCCGGATCGCCATGGTCCGCCAGGAGCCCACCATGCCGGCGGGCATGAGCGTCGCGCACTACGTGCTGCTCGGTCGCAGCGCCCGCTTCTCCTACTTCGGCAGGGAGACCGAGGCGGACCGCTCGGTCGTCGCCGCGACCCTGGAGCGGCTGTCGCTCACCGAGCTCGCCACGCGTCCGCTGGAGACCCTCAGCGGCGGCGAGCGCCAGCGCGCCGCCATCGCGAGGGCCCTTGCCCAGGAGGCTCCGGTGCTGCTGGTGGACGAGCCCACGAGCGCGCTCGACCTCGGCCGCCAGCAGGAGGTGCTGGACCTGATCGACGCCGCGCGGCGCGACCGCGGTCTCACGGTCGTCGCCGCGATGCACGACCTCACGCTGGCGGGACAGTACGCCGACCGGCTGGCGCTGGTGGTGGGCGGCCGTCTCGTCCAGTGCGGGCCACCGGAGGACGTGCTCACGGAGGCCGCCATCGCGGGGCACTACCGCGCACGGGTGCGGGTCCATCCGGTCGGCGACGTCGTGAGGGCGGTCGTGCCGGACCGGACGATCCCCCCGCTCGATCCGCACGAGGCGCCACGCGAGGCCCCGCCCCGGGCGGTCTTGCGCGCGCCGTCGGTGGTCATCGTCAACACCGGCGACGGCAAGGGCAAGTCGACCGCCGCCTTCGGAACGGCGATGCGGGCCGTCGCCCGGGGCTGGTCCGTCTGCGTCGTCCAGTTCGTCAAGTCCGGGCGCTGGAAGGTCGGCGAGGAGCAGTCCGCCCGGCGCCTCGGCATCGACTGGTGGACCGCCGGAGACGGGTTCACCTGGGACTCGAAGGACATGGATCGCACCGAGGCCGTCGCCCGGGAGGCGTGGCGGGTGGCTCGCGACAGGCTGGCCTCCGGCAGCCACCAGCTCGTCGTCCTGGACGAGATCACCTACCCGATGAACTGGGGCTGGATCCCCGTGGCCGCCGTCGTCCAGGCGATCGTGTCCCGGCCGCCGGCGGTCAACGTCATCGCGACCGGCCGCGACGCGCCGGAGGAGCTCGTCGCCTGCGCCGACACCGTCACGGAGATGCGGAGCGTGAAGCACGCGTTCGACCGCGGCATCCGCGCCATCCGGGGCATCGAATTCTGATGCCCTTCCTCCTGCTCCTGGGCGGGGCGCGCAGCGGGAAGTCGGCGCTCGCCGTGCGGATCGCGGCCGGCTCCGGTGCGGCCGTGACGTTCATCGCCACCGGAGAGGCGGGCGACCAGGAGATGGCCGAGCGCATCGCGCGTCATCGTGCCGAGCGACCGTCCGCCTGGGCGACGGTCGAGGCGCCGGTCGCCGTCCTGGACGCGGTGGCGGCGGCGCCGGCCGGCGACCTCCTCGTCGTCGACTGCCTCACGCTGTGGGTGTCCAACCTCCTCCTGGGCGGAGACCGCGGCGGAGGGATCGTGGCCGCGGCCGGCGACCTGGCGGGCGCGCTCGCGGAGCGGGCCGGCGGGGCGGTGGTGGTCAGCAACGAGGTCGGCCTCGGCATCGTGCCCGCCAACCGCCTGGCCCGCGACTTTCGTGACACCCTGGGGTCCGTGAACGCGGCGTTCGCCGCCCGCGCCGAGCGGACGGCGCTCGTGGTGGCGGGCCGCGTGCACGAGCTCACGGCTTCATCGGACTTCCTGGAGGGCATCGCATGGCTGCCAGACTCGAATCGACGGTAGCCCGCATCGGCCCGCCCGACGAGACCTACGCGGACGCGGCGCAGCGGGCGCTCGACGCCAAGACCAAGCCGCGAGGCAGCCTCGGGCGGCTCGAGGAGCTCGCCTGCCGCGTGGCGGCGATCCGCGGGCAGGCCGCGCCGGCGCCCGAGCAGGCGGTCATCGTGGTCGTCGCCGGCGACCACGGCATCGCCGCGGAGGGCGTGAGCGCCTACCCGCAGGAGGTGACCACCCAGATGCTCGCCAACTTCGCGGGCGGCGGGGCGGCCATCTGCGTGCTGGCGCGTGTCGCGGGTGCGCGGCTCGTCGTCGTCGACGCCGGTGTGCGCGGCGACTTCCGGCACGAGGGCGTCCTGGACCGCCGGCTCGGGCCCGGCACGGAGAACGCCAGTCGCGGCCCCGCGATGACGCGCGAGCAGGCGGTTCGCGGCGTGGAGACGGGCATCGAGCTGGCCGAGGAGCTGGCCGCCGGCGGCGCCGGCCTGCTCGCGCTCGGCGACATGGGCATCGGCAACACCGCGATCTCGAGCGCGATCATCGCGTGCCTGCTGGGCCGCGACCCCGAGGACGTGGTCGGCCGGGGGACGGGCCTCGACGACGACGGCCTGCGCGACAAGGTGGCGGCGGTGCGGCGAGCGCTGGAGGTCAACGCGCCGGACCCCTCGGACCCGATCGGCGTCCTGGCGGCGGTCGGCGGGTTCGAGCACGGCGTCCTGGCCGGGCTGGCGCTCGGCGGAGCCGCCGCGCGCGTGCCGGTCGTGCTCGACGGGGTGATCGTCGGGGCGGCGGCCCTGCTCGCCTCCCGGATCGCGCCGGCGGCCACGGGCGCCATGATCGCCTCGCACCTCTCCCCGGAGCCGGCCCACGCGATCGTGCTCGCCGCGCTCGGCCAGTCGCCGCTGCTCGACCTCAGGATGTGGCTGGGCGAGGGCAGCGGCGCCGCGCTGGCGCTGCCGATGATCGAGACCGCTCTGGTCCTCCTCCGCGACATGTCGACGTTCGAGGACGCCGGCGTGACCGATGCCGGCGCCTGACCATCGCCCGACGCCGCTCGCCGGCGCCCGCGCCGCGGTGGCGTTCCTGACGCTGGTGCCGGTCGCTCGCGTCGACGAGGTCGGTCCCGCCGACGTCGGGCGGGGGACGATCTACTTCCCGCTGGTCGGCGCCGGCGTTGGCGGGGTCGCGGCCCTTGTCGCGTGGGCGGTCGCGCACGTCCTGCCACCCACCATCGCGGCGCTGGCCGCGGTGGCCGTGGGTGCGGTCCTGACCGGTGCGCTGCACCTCGACGGGCTCGCGGATACGGCCGACGGCTACGGCGGCAGGACGCGGGCCAGGGTGCTGGAGATCATGCGCGACCATTCGGTCGGCTCGTTCGGCGTGGTCGCCGTCGTGCTGGACGTCGGTCTGCGGACGGCCGCGGTAACCGCGCTCATGGCGCGTCCGCACGGGCTGCTCCTCCTGGTGGCGGCCGGGGCCCTCTCGCGCTCGGCCGCGGCCGGGCTCGGCATCCTGCTGCCCGACGCCAGAGGCGGCGGCGGACAGGCGGCGGTCCTGGGCGGCGTCGCGCCGTGGCGAGCGGCCGTGGCCGTGGCGGTGGGGGTGGTCGTCGCCGGCCTCTGCGCCGGCTGGGCGGGCGGCGTCGCCGCGGTGGGCGTTGGCGCCGCCGCGGTCCTCTGGGCCTGGCACTGCATGCGCCGGCTGGGCGGCATGACGGGGGACACGCTCGGTGCGGCGTCGGAGGCCGGCGAGCTGGTGGTCCTGCTGACCGGCGCCGCGCTGCGTTGAGCGGCGAGGCTGCCGGCGCTCGCCTGTACCTCGTCCGGCATGGCGCACCCGCCGAGTGGTCGGCCGGGCGGTGCTGCGGCCGCACTGACGTCCCACTCTCCGCCGCCGGCCTGGCGAGCGCGGACCGGCTGGCCGCCGCGTTCGCGGCCGCCGGCGTGGACGCGGTCTACTCGAGCCCGCGCCGCCGTGCGACCGAGACCGCCTCGCGCATCGCCTCGGCGGCGGGCACTGACGTGTCCTGCCTCGACGGCCTGGCCGAGATCGACTTCGGGGCCTTCGAGGGCCGCGCCTTCCAGGAGATCGCGGCGGCCAGCCCGGAGCTGTACGACCGCTGGATGTCGGAGCCGGCCGCCGTTCGCTTTCCGGGAGGCGAGTCGTACGCCGACGTGAAGCTGCGCGCGACCGCGGCGCTGCGGGAGATCATCTCCCGGCATGGGGGCGCGAGGCTGGTCGCCGTCGCCCACGCGGGGTCGATCCGGGCGATCCTGGGCGCCGTGCTCGAGATCCCGGACCACGCGATCTTCCGCCTGGACGTCGCCCTCGCCTCGGTGAGCGTGGTCGACTGGATGGGCGAGGTGCCCGTCGTGCGCGGCATCAACCTCGACGCACCGCACGGCGGTTGATGCGCCAGACTGCCGCGTGATGACCACCGAACCGCTCGACGGCCTGGGCGCCGTCTTCGACCATGCAGCGGTGGCGGCGCCCCGCATGCGCGACCTGCTGGCCGTCTACCACGACCTGCTCGGCGGGCGCCTGCTGGAGGGCGGCGACAACCCGCGGGTCGGCTTCCGCGCGGCGCAGCTCGGCTTTCCCGACGGCACGAAGATCGAGCTGATGGAGCCGCTGGCCGGGTCGACGTTCTTCGACTCGTTCTTCCGGCGGGGCGGCGGCCTGCACCACATCACGTTCAAGGTGCCCGACATGGAGCTGGCGGTCGAGGAGCTGCGCCGCCGCGGCTACCGGCTGACGGGCCTGTACCTGGACGATCCCGAGTGGCAGGAGGTGTTCCTGCACCCGCGGGAGGCGCACGGCGTCCTCGTCCAGCTGGCGCACGAGGGTGAGCACCCACCCGCGCCGAGCATGACGCTGGAGGACGTCCTCGCGGGTCGCGGCCACGGCGGCACCGGAGTCCCCAGCCCGTGAGCAGATCCGGTGGCCAGGTGGGTAGTAGCGACGGTAGTATTGCGAGTGTGAAGGTCAGTGCCAGCCTGCCTGATGACGACGTGACGTTCCTCGACGAGTACGCTGCGAAGATCGGTGCGCCGTCGCGATCAGCGGTCATCCATCAAGCGATCGGGTTGCTCCGCACGGCCAGCCTCGAGCAGGCCTACGCTGCCGCATTGGACGAGTGGGAGGCCAGCGAGGACGCAGCGCTCTGGGCCTCGACCGTCGGCGACGGCATGGTCGATGCGGCGAGGTGACATCTATTGGGTGGATCTGGATCCGGCGACGGGGCATGAGGCCAAGAAGATCAGGCCGGCGGTCATCGTGAGCAGCGATGCGCTCAACCGTGCGGCTGAGCTCAGGGGCCGAGGGGTCGTGACGGTCCTGCCCATCACCTCCAATACCGACCGTGTCTTTCCCTTCCAGACCATCCTCCGCGCGATGGAGTGTGGCCTGGCCTCCGACTCCAAGGCCCAGGCCGAACAGATCCGGACCGTCGCCACCGAGCGGCTGGGCGGCCGGATCGGAGCGGTGCCTCCGCGCACTCTCCGACAGATCGAAGACGCCATTCGCCTGCACCTGGCGCTGTGACCGGGCGCCGCAGGCTGCCGGCCGTGACGGGGGGTAAGAGAGCGTGTATGTACTGATCTCGACCGGTGAGGGAGGGGCTCCACAGGTCAGCCTGGAGGAGCCCGACGACTGCAGGCGCTTCCACGTGACGATCCGCGGCCTGGACGAGCAGTCCGTGCGCGCCGTGCTCGGACGGGAGGGCGCCGGAACCCTCCAGGATCGCGACACCGCCTGGGTGAGCGCGGCGGCGGCGCGGCGGCTGGCCGGCGATCGCGTCGCGGCCGACTGGCCCGAGCGGTTCGAGGCCATGATTCGCTTCGCGGCGACGAAGGGCTGGTTGAGCGAGGACGGCCAGGCCATCCGGGCTCACTGCGAGTGGAGCCCATCGTGACCGGCGCGCCGGTATCCGGCGCCGGTCCGTGAGCGTCGCCCGCTTCCTGTGGGGTCGCCTGTCCGCCGAGGGACGCGAGCTGACGTGGGGACGGCCCAACCCGTAGGCGAGCCTGGGCGAGCCGCGCCCGACGCCTACTGGACGACCACCCGGAACGTCAGGCGCGGCTGCTGGCAGGCCTGCGGCAGCATCGCCTCGCACCGCTGGGTGCCCTGCGCCGTCAGCTCCGACGAGCCGGCCGCCCTGGCGGCGAAGTCGGCCATGAAGTAGCTGCCGGAGGACGGGCCGTGAGGATCGGTCGAGGTCGGGTCCAGCACGGAGGGCGCCGAGGAGGTGGCGGTCCAGGTCAGCGAGACGCCGGGGACCGGTCGCGGCTCGGAGAGCACCAGCTCGACCGTATCTCCCCTGTGGACCGCGACCGTCCGGCCGGCGTCCGCCTGGTGCAGGATCACGCGCTGGGCGGCCGGCGCCGGCGCCCGCACGGCGCCGCAAGCGATGGTCATGGCCGCCGCCGCCGCCGTGGCGATGAGACAGAGGAAGGATCGGCTCATGCCACCGACAACGCCCGCGGGAGGCGTGGGTAACGCCGGTCCGGCCGGCATTCGTGTACGGGAGCGGGCCGGCCCCCTGGCCGGCATCGACGTCCGCGGCAAGCCGGCCTCAGGCGACACGGTACAATCTGGGGCCGACAACCACCCGGGAAGCGTCCCTGGGGGCTGGTGCGACCGGCTCCCTTTCACGTGTACGGCGAGGGCCTCGGATGAACAAGCGGAAGCGCGTGGCGCTGGCGAAGCACCGCGACAAGAAGCGCAGGACCAAGGCGAGGGCGCGCGCAGCGCGCTAGCCGGTCGTGCCCGGCGGCGTAGCTCAGCGGTAGAGCGCACGACTCATAATCGTGTTGTCGGTGGTTCGAACCCACCCGCCGCCACCAGCACTGCGTTCCAGCGGCTTCGCAGCTCAATTCAGCACCGTTCACCACGTGTCATCGTGTTGTCGTTTGGACAACCTCGCCGCATTGTGGTGTTGTCGGTCGTCCAGTCAGGATGATGTGGTCATTGTCTCGCCGTGTGTCGCACGGGTGCTACAATGGCTACGTGACACGGGAGATCACCCAACGCGAGCTCAGGAACGACAGTGGTGAGATCATGAGGGCCCTCGACCGTGGCGAGTCCTTCGTCGTCACCCGCAACGGGACGCCCGTGGGCGAGCTGATCCCGCTCCGGCGAGGCCGCTTCGTCTCGGCGGAGGTGGTCATGGGCGCGTTCGCAGGTGCGCCGAGGATCGACGGGGCCCGATTCCGCGCGGACATCGACAGCGTGCTCGACCAGGACCCGACCCCGCGTGCCTGAGCCGCGCCGGCAGCGGGGACTGCTCGATACTTCGGTAGTCATCGCCCTGGCCCACACGGACCGCTCGCAGCTGCCGGCGGAGATGTCCATGTCGGCGATCACCCTGGCCGAGCTGGTCTCCGGCCCACATGCGACGGACGACGTGGAGGAGCGGGCCAGACGGCAGGATCGGCTCCAGCGTGCGCAGAGGACGTTCGACGCCATTCCATTCGATGCGGATGTAGCCCAGGCGTACGGGCGTGTCTACGCCGCAGTGACCGCGAGGGGCAGGAAGGCGAGGGGTCGCCGGGCGATGGACCTGCTGATCGCAGCGACCGCTCTGGCGCAAGGCATCTCCCTGTTCACCTGCAATCCGGAGGACTTCGAAGGGCTCGGCAGCCTGATCGACATCGTGCCCGTCGACCCAGAATAGGATTCCGTCACGACGACGGACAGCGCCCTACGGAGCTTTGAACCCCGGGTTCTGGATCCAGTGCCTGACGATCAGGTGGCCGCCCGGCGAGCTCGATACCTTGCCGTAGCGGACGATCTTGTCGGGCGGTACGCGGGCGAGAATCGCGAACTCGGACTCGCCGCGCATCAGGTTGCTCGTCGACGATGCGCTCCTCCAGCCTCGCTCGCACGTCCGCCGGGTTCTTGGTGAGCTGGACGCCCTGGAAGGTGATGGACTGCGATCCGGTTGCCGGTGGCGGAGCGGGGGCTCGCTGCGCGCTCGCGGCGGCAGGTCCCTGCCGGCCGCCGTCGGCCGCCGCCGGCCCACCGCCGCGTGGGCCCAGGACAGAGCCCATCGCCTGGTTGCCGGCGGTGCGCTGCAGCCACAAGGACGCTTCGATGAGCTGGCCATCCTGCCGGCCGCCCTCCGCAAGGCCGGCCAGGAACCCGGCGGCGGGGACGGCGCCGCTCCGCAGGCCGGCCGGTGCGGGTGCGACGCTGGGGGGCTTCGGCACCTCCGCCCGCTGCGGGACGCTGGCCCGGCTCCGCGCTGCGCTGTCAGGCACGCCTGATAGCGTACTGAGGGCCGGGTTCCCCCGGGGCCAGAAGCACGCTGCCCGAACGGGCGCTCATCCGTGATCGAGAGGGCAGCGGTCCATACTCGGAACGTATGCGAGCGCATCCGGTTCTCGCCGGCGCCGCGTCCCTGCCGCGGCACAGCCGCGCGCTGGTCGCCCTCTCGGGCGGGCCGGACTCGACCGCGCTCCTGCTCTGGCTGCGCGAGGAGGGGGTCGACGTCGCCGCCGCCCACTACGACCACGCGCTTCGCAACGGCTCGGAGCGGGACGCCGAGCACGTCGCCGAGCTGTGCGAGCGCCTCCGGGTCCCGCTGGTCAGCGAGCGCCGGACGGGCCCGCTGCCCCCCGGTTCGGTCCAGGCGGCCGCTCGCGCCCTCCGCTACGCGTTCCTCGACCGCGCGCTGGCGGCCACCGGGCGGGACGTCGTGTGCCTGGGCCACACCGCCGACGACGTGGTGGAGGGAGCCGTCCTGCACCTCCTGCGAGGCAGCGCTCTGGCCGGCCTTCGCGGCATGCCGGCGCGCCGCGGTCCGTACTTCCGGCCGCTGCTGGACGTGTGGCGGCGTGACGTCGAGGCGTTCCTGGCCGCGCGCGGCGTCGAGACGATCACCGATCCGGCCAACGCTGACGTCGATCGGTACGCGCGCGCTCGCGTGCGTTACCTCCTATTGCCGGCACTGGAACGTGACCGGCCGGGGATCATCTGGCGTCTGCGCGCCGCCGCCGCCGCCGCCGCCGCACTGCAGGACCGCCTGGAGGCGGACGCCGCTGTGCTGGTCGAGCGTGGCGCCCTGCGCGCCGATCTCGAGCGAGCTCCTCGGGCGACCCGCCTGGAGGTCTACCGACAGCTGTACGGCCGCCTGCCGGGACTCGACCGCCGTCAGCTCGAGGCGATGGACCGGCTGGCCGTCCGGGGACCCACGGGCGGCGGACTGGACCTTCCCGGTAGCCTTCGCTTTCGGGTGCAACCCAACAGGGTATCGATTGATGTGGGGACGCTGCCGCCGCCGTCCGCGCCGCGGATCGACGTGCGGCCCTGTGCCGGCTGCGCGGACCCCGCGGCAGCCCACCTGCGACCTGGTCAGTCGCTCACCGTCGGGTTCCGCCGGCCGGGACTGCGGATGCGCCCGCTCGGGGCGCCCGGTTCACGCAAGCTGCAGGACATCCTGACCGACGCCCGGGTCCCGCGTCACCTGCGGGACCGGCTCCCACTTGTCTTCGCCGGCGGTCGCCTGGCGTGGGTCCCGGGGATCGCCGTGGACGTCGACGCGACCGCGCCGGCAGGGACGCTTGCCTGGCACGTCACCTTGGAGGGGCAGCCGGAAACCCAGGTGGTACTATCAGGTTCAGCACACCCGAGGAGTCCCTTCATTTGAGCCGAATCCCGCGGTCCAGCCTTTTCTATTTTTTCCTGATCATCGTCCTGGGCTTCGTGTTCTGGTTTACGTGGCAGCAATTCGAGAGCAGCTCCAAGGGTGATCAGTGGTCGTATTCGAGACTCGTCAACAACGCCCAGGCCGGTCAGGTCAGGTCGGTCGAGATCAAGGGCACCAGTGCCACGGCGACGGCCAAGGATGGCACGAAGCATGACGTCAACCTGTCCGACACGACCGAGGCCCTGGCCCAGGAGCTGACCAAGGACAGCGTCGACGTCACCTATCAGCAGGCGTCGAGCGGTCAGTACTGGCTCGGAGTCCTCCTGCCCAACCTGATCCTGCTGCTGCTGATCGGCGGGTTCATGTACTACATCCTTCGTCAGACCCAGAGCGGCAACAACCAGGCCATGTCCTTCGGTCGGAGCCGCGCGCGGATGGTCGCCGGCGACAAGCCCCAGGTCACGTTCGCCGACGTCGCCGGGGTCGACGAGGCCAAGCAGGAGCTGACCGAGGTGGTCGAGTTCCTGAAGTATCCCGAGAAGTTCGTGGCGCTGGGCGCGCGCATCCCGAAGGGCGTGCTGATGGTGGGCCCGCCCGGCACCGGCAAGACCCTGCTGTCAAAGGCGGTGGCGGGTGAGGCGGGCGTGCCGTTCTTCAGCATCTCCGGCTCGGAGTTCGTCGAGATGTTCGTCGGCGTCGGCGCCAGCCGCGTCCGCGACCTCTTCGACCAGGCGAAGAAGAACAGCCCGTGCATCGTGTTCGTGGACGAGATCGACGCGGTCGGCCGCCAGCGTGGCGCCGGACTCGGCGGCGGTCACGACGAGCGCGAGCAGACGCTGAACCAGCTCCTGGTCGAGATGGACGGTTTCGACACCAACACGCACGTGATCGTGATCGCCGCCACCAACCGGCCGGACGTGCTCGACCCGGCCCTGCTGCGGCCGGGCCGATTCGACCGCCACGTCACACTGGACCGACCCGACATCCGCGGCCGTCGCCAGATCCTCGACGTCCACTGCCGCAACAAGCCGCTCGAGGCCGCCGTGGACCTGGACGTGCTCGGCCGGCAGACCCCCGGCTTCAGCGGGGCCGACCTCGCCAACCTGATCAACGAGGCCGCCATCCTCGCCGCCCGCGCCAACAAGAAGGTCATCGGGATGGAGGAGCTGGAGGAGGCGATCGCCCGGGTCATCGCCGGTCCCGAGAAGAAGAGCCGCCGCATCTCCGAGAAGGAGAAGGAGGTCATCGCCTACCACGAGGTCGGGCACGCCCTCGTGATGAAGACGCTGCCGCTCTGCGACCCGGTGCACAAGGTCTCGATCATCAGCCGGGGCATGGCCCTGGGCTGGACGCTCAGCCTCCCCGAGGAGGACAAGTACCTCGTCAGCAAGGAGGAGCTGAAGCAGCAGATCGCCGGGATCATGGGCGGTCGGGCTGCGGAGGAGATCGTGTTCGGCGACGTCACGAGCGGTGCCGAGAACGACATCCAGAGAGCCACCCAGATGGCCAGGCGGATGGTGACCCAGTGGGGAATGAGCGACAAGCTGGGCACTGTGATGATGGGCCACAAGGAGGAG
>DASYBH010000249.1:0-12219 GCA_036500885.1 Candidatus Dormiibacterota bacterium | reverse complement strand
AGGACATCGCCTGGCCGCAAGAGGAGGCCATCGCGGCATGACTCCTTCCGGGCAGCTGTGGATAACCCTCGCCCGGCATGGGAACACGCGTACGCTTCGCCCTTTCCGCTTGACTTCTTACGACCGTGGGATGTCTTGCTTACGGCCGCCCGGGACTTTGTCGAAGCAGAAGAGATGCCTATTCGCGCACGCTCTTAACAGGATGGGTAGGCGGCCGGCGTGGGCCGGCCTACGCTGCGGGACATGTTCGCCACCGTCCTCAGCAGCCTGGTCAGGGGCGTCGAGGGTCGCCCGATCGAGGTCCAGGTCGACATCTCGCCGGCCGGCGTGGCCGGGTTCTACCTCGTGGGCCTGGCGAGTGGGTCCGTGCGCGAGGCCAAGGAGCGCGTCCGCTCGGCAATTCGCAACAGCGGCCTGACCTTTCCTCAGCGCCGCCTCACGGTCAACCTCGCGCCGGCCGAGCTGCCCAAGGACGGTTCCGGGTTCGACCTTGCGATCGCGGTGGGCATCTGCCTGGCGGAGCTGGGGCTGGCGCCGCCCGCGCGGGCCGCCTTCCTGGGTCAGCTGGCGCTCGACGGCGGCGTGCGGCACGTCGACGGTGTCCTCGTGGCGGTGCGGGGCCTCGTGCGCCAGGGCGTCGCCGAGCTCTTCGTCCCGTCCTCCGACGCCGCCGAGGCCGCGCTCGCCGGCGACGTCCGCGTGCACGCCTGCCCGTCCCTCGGCGCGGTCGTTCGTCACCTCAGCGGCGAGGCGCCGCTGGCGCCGTTCGCGGCAGGGCCGCCGCCGGCTGCGGCGCCGCCCTCCGCGGAGCACGACCTGGCCGAGGTGCATGGGCAGGAGGGCGCCCGCCGGGCGCTGGAGGTGGCGGCCGCCGGGGGACACCACCTGCTGATGTGGGGCCCGCCCGGCGCCGGCAAGACGATGCTGGCCCGCTGCCTGCCCGGCCTGCTTCCGGACCTCACCCTCGACGAGGCGCTGGAGGTGGCCCAGGTCAGGAGCGTGCTCGGCGACCTGGCGCCGGGCCGTCCGCTGGACTGGACGCGCCCTTTCCGCGATCCGCACCACTCGATCTCGCGCGCCGGCCTGGTGGGCGGTGGCTCCAGTCTGGCGGCGCCCGGCGAGATCAGCCGGGCCCACCATGGCGTCCTCTTCCTCGACGAGCTGGCCGAGTTCGACGGCTCGATTCTCCAGGCCCTGCGCCAGCCGCTGGAGCAGGGCCGGGTGGTCATCACGCGGCGCGCCGGATCGGTCACGTACCCGGCCCGGTTCCAGCTCGTGGCCGCCACCAACCCCTGCCCCTGCGGTTATGACGGCGACGCCCGGCGTCCGTGCCGCTGCAGGCCCGCCGCGATCGAGGCCTACCGCCGCGCGCTCTCCGGCCCCCTGCTGGACCGGATCGATCTCCAGGTGACGGTTTCCCGCGTACCGCTGGAGGCGCTGGGCCGGGAAGCCGCCGGTGAGCCCTCGTCGGTCGTGCGCGCCCGGGTGCTCGAGGCGCGGCGCCGGCAGCTGGAGCGCCAGGGGCGCCTCAACAGCGCGCTGCGGCCGGCGCTGCTCCGGCGCTGGGCCCCGCTGGCGCCCGCCGCCCGGTCGGCGCTCGAGCGCTGGGCGGAGCAGTGCGGGCTCAGCGCCCGTGGATTTCATCGGGCATGGCGCGTCGCGCGCACGCTGGCCGACCTCGACGCCGGTGAGGCCATCCAGGAGAGGGACGTCATGGAAGCGCTGGGGTACCGCCTTGTCGAGCGTGCAGCCTGAGCTCCGAGCGCGCGGCCGCTGGCCCCCGCCGCCCGGCCCGCGCGTCGCGATCGTCGGCGCCCGCCGGCCGACGCCGTACGGCGAGGCGGTGGCCGAGCGGCTGGCCAGCGACCTTGCCCGGGCCGGCGTGGTCGTAGTGAGCGGGTTGGCCCTGGGCGTGGACGCGGCGGCCCACGAGGGCGCCCTGCTCGGGGAGGGCTGCACCGTGGCGGTGCTCGGGACGGGGCTGGACGTCATCTACCCGGCCACCAACGCCGGGCTGGCGGCGAGGATCGTGGCTGGCGGCGGGGCGCTCGTCAGCGAGTTCCCCGACGGAACGCGCCCGCAGCGGAGCAACTTCCCGCGCCGGAACTGGACGATGGCGGGCCTCTCCGAGGTGGTCGTGGTGGTGGAGGCGGCCGAGGGCTCGGGCGCGCTGATCACGGCCGACGCGGCGCTCGCCCAGGCCAGGACGGTGATGGCCGTCCCGGGCAGCGTGTTCTCGCCGCTCAGCGTCGGCTGTCACCAGCTCCTGCGCGACGGGGCCGGCCTGGTCCAGAATGCGCGCGACGTCCTGGCCGAGCTGGCGGGGCCCACGGCGGTGCTGGACGATCCGCTCCGGCCGCCCGACCGGCTGGGCCTCGAGGCGGCGGGCGGCGGTCAGGGCCGCGACGGGCTGCTCCGGCACCTCTCAGACACCCTGCCCGTCGAGCCCGGGGACCTGGCGCGACGGTTAGGACTTGCGTTCTCCGACGTGGTCGCTAGACTGACCCGGCTCGAACTTGAGGGCGCCGTCCGCCGGACGGGCGCCGGGTACCTTAGAGTGCACGGACGCGGAATGAGGACGGCTGCAAAGGGGTAGGACATTCGCTGTGGCAGAAGGTCTGATCATCGTTGAGTCACCCGCGAAGGCGAGGACGCTCAAGCGGTTCCTCGGGGATCGCTTCGACGTGCGCGCCT
The DNA here is from genome assembly GCA_036500885.1 of Candidatus Dormiibacterota bacterium. Taxonomy (GTDB): domain Bacteria; phylum Chloroflexota; class Dormibacteria; order Dormibacterales; family Dormibacteraceae; genus CF-161. Next base: position 9,525 of record DASYBH010000249.1, on the reverse strand, counting down.
CGATGGGGCACGTCCGCGACCTGCCGGAGCGGGAGCTGGCGGTGGACGTGGAGCAGGGCTTCCAGCCCCGCTACGAAGTGGTCGAGGGGCGCAAGCAGACGATCAGCGACCTCAAGAAGGCCGTGCGCGGGCAGCGGGACATCATCCTCGCCTCCGACCCCGACCGTGAGGGGGAGGCGATCGCCTGGCACCTGGCCGAGGTGCTGCATCTGCGCGCGCCGAAGCGCATCGAGTTCCATGAGATCACGAACGAAGCGGTCCGGCGGGCGCTCGAAGCCCCGCGCGAGATCGACATGCGGCTGGTCAACGCCCAGCAGGCACGCCGCGTGGTCGACCGGCTGGTCGGCTACCGGCTCAGCCCGTTCCTGTGGAGCAAGGTCCAGAAGGGGATCGGCGCCGGCCGCGTCCAGTCGGTCGCCCTCCGCCTGGTCGTCGACCGGGAGGGAGAGATCCGGGCGTTCACGCCCGACGAGTCCTGGACGGTCGACGCGGTCCTCTCCCAGCTGGAGAAGGAGCAGCGGTTCAAGGCGCGCCTGGCGCGGCGGCTGGCCGAGCCGGACGCCAAGCTGGAGCTGAAGACCGAGGAGCAGGCCCAGGCCGCCATCCGCGAGCTCGAGGGCGCGGAGTACCGCGTCGTCACGATCGACAAGAAGCAGCGGAGCAAGAACGCGCCGCCGCCGTACATCACGTCGACGCTCCAGCAGGACGCGTCGAGCCGCCTGCGGTTCTCGCCGAAGCGGACGATGCGTCTGGCCCAGGACCTGTACGAGGGCATCGAGCTCGGCGCCGACGGGTCCACCGGTCTCATCACGTACATGCGCACGGACTCCACGCGCATCTCGGCCGAGGCCGAGGGGAAGGTCCAGGAATGGATCAAGGGCAACCTGGGCGACCGCTACCTCGGCAAGCCGCGCAAGGAGAAGGCGCGCCCGGGAGCCCAGGAGGCGCACGAGGCGATCCGGCCGACGGACCCGAACCGGCGGCCGGAGGACATCCGCCAGTACCTGAGCGCCGATCAGTTCCGCGTGTACGAGCTGGTCTGGCGCCGGTTCGTGGCCAGCCGCATGGCGCCGGCCCAGTACGCCGGCACCACCGTGGACATCGAGGCCGGCCCCTTCGGCCTGCGGGCGAGCGGCTCCGTCCTGGTCTTCGACGGCTTCTACCGGGTGTGGGAGCGCGACGACGAGCGGGAGGAGCAGCTTCCCGAGCTGACCGAGGGCGAGGTGCTGGACTTCCACGGCCTGGAGCCCGAGCAGCACTTCACGCAGCCGCCGCCCCGCTACACGGAGGCGACGCTGATCAACGAGCTGGAGAAGCGCGGCATCGGCCGGCCCTCGACGTACGCCACGATCGTGGGCACGATCCAGGACCACACGTACGTGGAGCAGCGCGAGCGCAGGCTCCATCCCACGCCGCTTGGCGAGGCCGTCAACACGATCATGGTCGGCCACTTCAACGACATCGTCGACGACCGGTACACGGCCGCCATGGAGGAGCGCCTCGACGAGGTGGAGCACGGCCGCGTCGAGTGGGTCCCCGTCGTCGGCGACTTCTACCAGCCGCTCGAACGGATGCTCGGCGCGGCCAAGGAGGCCATGCCGGCGGAGACCGGCGAGGAGTGCCCGGAGTGTCACGAGGGCCAGCTCGTCCTCAAGGCGAGCCGCTTCGGGCCGTTCAAGGGCTGCTCCCGCTACCCCGCCTGCCGCTACCGCGCGGCGGTGCTGCCCGGCGGAGAGCCGGACCAGCCCAAGCTCCTGGACGAGCTCTGCCCCGACTGCGGGAAGCAGCTGCAGGCCCGGCGCGGCCGCTACGGCGAGTTCGTCGGCTGCTCCGGCTACCCGGAGTGCAAGTACGTCCGGCGCGACCAGCAGCGCGCGGAGGCCGTGCCGACCGGTGAGACCTGTCCCGAGTGCAACCAGGGCGAGCTGGTCGAGCGCCAGGGCCGGTACGGGCCGTTCGTGGCCTGCAACCGCTACCCGGAGTGCAAGTACCGGGCCAACAAGGGCAAGGACGGCACCGCCCGGCCGCGGCAGGAGGCCAAGGTCCTGGAGGAGCCCTGCCCGATCTGCGGCAAGCCGATGGTGGAGCGCAAGGGTCGCTACGGCCCGTTCAAGTCCTGCAGCGACTACCCGCGGTGCAAGGGCCCGCAGCGCACCGGAGGCCGTGCCAGAGCCACCGTGTAGCCCCGGCAGCGTGGGCCAGTAAGCCGGCGGATCTTCGACGCCCATGCACCCCACCCCAGGAAATCCGCACCCCGCCACCGCGATTTCGCGGGGACCCCGGGACCGCGAGTCTTGCTGGCCCACGCTCCCGGCGGAGCCGAAGGTACAATCTCTCAGCCAGCTCGTCTCGAGCTGAGTACACACGCCCGGGAGCGCACCCCTGTCCCGCCCACTGCGGGCCGAGCGCCGGGCGGAGGCACAACGGGGAGGTAAACGATGTCCCAGGTCACGCTGAAACAGCTTCTCGAAGCGGGAGTCCACTTCGGTCACCAGACCAGCCGGTGGAATCCCAAGATGAAGCAGTACATCTTCACGGCCCGCAACGGCATCCACATCATCGACCTGCAGAAGACGGTCAAGCTCCTCGACGACGCGCTGGACTTCGTCAAGTCCACCGCCGCCAGCGGCCGGCCGGTGCTGTTCGTCGGCACGAAGAAGCAGGCCCAGGAGACGATCCAGACGGAGGCCGCCCGCTGCGGGATGTTCTTCGTCAACCGGCGCTGGATGGGCGGGATGCTGACCAACTTCACGACGGTCAAGAAGCGGATCGACCGGCTGCAGGAGCTCCGGAAGATGCAGCAGGTGGGCCAGTTCGAGATGCTGCCGAAGAAGGAGGCGAAGAAGCTCACGGACGAGCTCGATCGCCTGATGTACCACTTCGACGGCATGGCCGACATGCGTCGCCTGCCGGGCGCCATGTACGTGGTGGACCCGCGCAAGGAGCACATCGCGGTCACCGAGGCCAACCGGCTCGGGATCCCCGTGGTCGCCATCACCGATTCCAACTGCGACCCGGACCTGATCCAGTACGTGATCCCGGGCAACGACGACGCCATCCGCGCGGTCAAGCTGCTGACCGGGAAGATGGCCGACGCCTGCCTGGAGGGCCGCCAGGTGGCCATGGAGCGGGGGGAGCAGCTGCCCTCGATGGAGGAGCGCGAGTTCCTGGAGACCCCGCGGTACGACCTCATCGAGGAGTACCTGGAAGACGAGGAGGACTACCTGCCCGACGTGTCCGAGGACGAGTTCCTCGGCCGGGCTGACGACGAGGAGGCTCGCTGATGGCCAACACGAAGGCAACCTCGCTCGAGGATGTCAAGAAGCTCCGGGATCTGACCGGGGCCGGGATGATGGATTGCCGCAAGGCGCTGGAGGACAGCGAGGGCGACGTCGACAAGGCCGTCGTTCTGCTGCGCGAGCGCGGCATCGCCAAGGCGATCAAGCGTGCGGACCGCCAGACCAGCAACGGCGTCGTGGAGGCGTACCTGCACCGCACCGGCGACTACCCGCCCCAGATCGGCGCCATGGTCGAGCTGAACTGCGAGACGGACTTCGTGGCCAAGGGCGACGACTTCCGGGCGCTGGCGCGCGACCTGTGCCTCCAGGTGGCCGCGGCCGCGCCGCGCTGGATCACCCGGGAGGAGGTGCCGGCCGACGTCCTGGAGAACGAGCGGCAGATCTACCGCCGCAAGGCCGAGCAGGACGGCAAGCCGGCACAGGTCATCGACAAGATCGTCGCCGGCCAGATCGAGTCATTCTTCAAGGACAACTGCCTCCTGGACCAGGCGTTCGTTCGTGATGCGTCAGTCCGGGTGGGCGACCTGATCGCCCAGACCGGGTCCAAGGTCGCGGAGAACGTGACGGTCCGCCGGTTCTCCCGGTTTAGCATCAAGGAGGCATAAGGAACCCCCCGTTGGAATCAAAGCCCCGCTATCGCCGCATCCTGCTGAAGCTCAGCGGCGAGGCCCTGGGCGGGGAGCGGGACACCGGCATCGACTTCGAGGTAGTGCGGAAGGTGGCCAGGCAGGTCGAGCGCGTGCACGAGATGGGCGTCGAGATGGCGCTGGTCGTGGGCGGCGGCAACATCTTCCGCGGCCAGGCGGTGTCGGAGCGGGGATTCGACCGCGCCACCGGCGACTACATGGGCATGCTGGGCACGGTGATCAACGCGCTGGCCCTGCAGGACGCGCTGGAGAAGCTGGGGCTGCCGGCGAGGACCATGTCGGCGATCCAGATGAACCAGGTCGCCGAGCCCTACATCCGCCGCCGGGCCGTCCGGCACCTGGAGAAGGGCAGGGTGGTCCTCCTGGCCGGCGGCAACGGCAACCCGTACTTCACCACCGACACGACGGCGGCCCTTCGGGCGGTCGAGCTGGAGGCCGACGTGGTGATGAAGGCCACCAAGGTGGACGGCGTCTACACCGCCGATCCGTTTCGCGACCCGACGGCCACCAAGTTCCAGCGGCTCGACTACATGGAAGTGCTGAACCGGGGCATCGACGTCATGGACAACACGGCGCTCACCCTCTGCATGGACAACGGGGTGCCAATCGTCGTCTTCAACATGCTGAAGGAGGGCAACATGGAGCGGGTGGTCTGTGGGGACCCGATCGGGACACTGGTGGCGACGGGCGCATGAGCATCGACGGCATCCTCAGAGAGGCCGAGGCCAAGATGGGCAAGTCGGTCGAGCACCTCGAGCACGAGCTGACGAGCATCCGGACCGGCCGGGCCAACCCCGTGCTGATCGAGCGGGTGCAGGTGCCCTACTACGGCACCCCGACCCCCCTCAACCAGCTCGCGCAGATCAGCGCCCCGGAGGCGCGCCTGCTGGTCGTCCAGGTCTACGACCGGGGCCAGCTGGGCACCGTCGAGAAGGCGATTCGCGACGCGGGGATCGGTCTCAACCCCGCGAACGACGGCCAGGTGATCCGGGTCCCGATCCCGCCGCTCACCGAGGAGCGGCGCCGGGAGTACGTGAAGATGGTCAAGCAGCGCGCCGAGGAGGCACGCGTCGCGGTCCGGAACGTGCGCCGGGACGAGCTCCATCGCGTCAACCACCAGGAGCGGGCCGGCGAGCTCCCCGAGGACCAGGCCCGGAGGGCGGGCGACCAGCTCCAGAAGATCACCGACGCCCACACCGGCCGGATCGACAGCATCGCCCAGCGCAAGGAATCCGAGGTGATGGAGGTCTGACACGGTGAGCGCCCCCGCGCACTCGATGTCGTTGCTGCCCGCTGAGCGGAACGGCGTGCCGCGCCACGTCGGCATCATCATGGACGGCAACGGCCGCTGGGCCCGCCAGCGCAACCGGCCGCACTCCTTCGGCCACCGGGCCGGGGTGCGGGCGATCAAGCGCGTCATGTACGGCTGCGAGGGCCTGGGCATCGAGGTGCTCAGCGTCTACACGTTCTCGACCGAGAACTGGTCTCGGCCGCGTGCGGAGGTCAGGTACCTCATGCGGCTCTTCCACGAGGCCTTCCGCCGGGAGCTGGACGAGATCCACGAGCGGGGGATTCGCGTCCTCGTCAGCGGGCGCATCTCGGAGCTCTCCCCGGCGATGCAACAACAGATCGAGGAGGCCGAGGCCAGGACCGCGGGCAACCGCAGCGGAGTCCTGAACGTCTGTCTCAACTATGGTGGTCGCGCCGAGGTCGTGGACGCCGTTCGCGCCCTCATGGCCTCCGGGGTCAGCCCGGAGGACGTCGATGAGAGAGCCCTCGCCGCTCGTATGTATCACCCCGAGCTGCCCGACCCGGACCTGATCATTAGAACGGCTGGCGAGAGCAGGATCAGCAACTTCCTGCTGTGGCAGTCAGCCTACTCAGAGATTCACGTAACGGAAACCCTGTGGCCCGACTTCGACATCCCGGACCTGAAGCGAGCGATTCAGGATTACCAGGGCAGGACCCGACGGTTCGGCGGCCGGCCGGCGGAGGAGATCGCGCTCGCGAAGTGATCGCCGCCGTGCGGTGCTGGGCGCGGGAGCTCGACCCGTTGGTGGCGAGGGTTGTGAGCGGCCTGCTGCTTGCACTCGTGATCGGCGTGCTGCTCGCCATCGGCCGGCCGGGTATCTACGTGGTCGTGCTCACGCTCGGCGGACTGGCGCTGTGGGAGTTCCGCGGGCTGTCGCGCCGGATGGGTCAGCGGGCGCCGAGCTGGCTCCTGTACCCCCTCGGGCTCGTGTTCGCCTTCAGCGGGACGCTGCTGAAGATGGTGCCGCTCGAGCAGGTGCTGTCGGTGGCGCTGATCGCCGGCCTCTCGGTCTTCCTCGTCCTGCCCGGACGGCGGGAGGGCCTGGGCCGCTGGGCGATGGGCCTGGCCGGCGCGGTGTACATCGGCCTCCCGCTCAACTACTACCTCCTGCTGGACGAGAGCGCCAGACGCACCCCCGGCATCCTCTGGCTGCTGCTGATCCTGGTCACGATCGTGGTCAGCGACGCCGCCGCGCTGCTGGCCGGCATGCGGCTCGGCCGTCATCCGTTCTTCCCGGCCATCAGCCCGAAGAAGACGCTCGAAGGCGCGCTGGCCGGCCTGGCCTGCTCGGTGCCGGTGATGGTCCTCGGCGGCACCTTCCTGCTCGCCCTGCCGCCCTGGCACGCCGCGGTGCTGGGCCTGCTGATCGGGATCACCGCCCAGGTCGGCGACCTGGTGGAGTCGCAGATGAAGCGCCTGGCCCGGGTCAAGGACTCGTCCCACCTCATCCCCGGTCACGGTGGCGTCCTCGATCGCCTGGACTCCGCGCTGTTTCCGCCCATCGTCGTGTTCCTGTACGCGTCGTACCTTCATCTCCTGTGAACAAGGAAGACGACCTGCCCCCCCTGACCCCCCCGGGCAGATGAGGGGGGGTGACGAGGGTGGCCGCCGTCCCGGACGCGCCGCCATCCCGGGCGCAACGGGCTCGATTGGCCGTCCGGTTGACGAAATCTTGATCGCTGACACGCCGGCTCGGGGCTGCCCGAGGGTACGAATGGGTAAGGTCAGGGCGTGAGCACACTCCAGGATCTGCTCGGAGCGCTGGCCACGCTCGGCCGCATGGCCGCGATCGTGGCGCTGTTCCTCCTGCTCGTGGTCCCGCACGAGGGCGGCCACTTCGCGATGGCCAAGCTCTTCGGCGTCCATGTCCGCGAGTTCTCCGTCGGCATGGGTGCCAGGCTCTGGTCGACGGTTCGCTCCGGCACCCTGTACGCGCTCCGCGCATTCCCGCTCGGCGGCTACGTCCGCCTCGGCGGCATGGAGCCGGACGACTACGAGGATCCGAACGGCTTCCATACGAAGCCCGCCTACCAGCGCCTGCTGATCCTCCTGGGTGGGCCCGCGGTGAACTTCATCGTCGCGACGGTCCTGATGACGGGCGTCTACCTCACCCAGATCAACGACGACCCGGGCAAGATCGTGGGCATCGCCCAGCCCAGCCCGGCCTACGCGCAGGGTCTCCGGCCCGGTGACAGCATCCAGTCCGTGGACGGCAGGCCCATCCACGCGTCCGACGACATTCGCAAGGCGGAGGCCGCCAGGCCGGGACAGCCGCTCTCGTTCCAGGTCCGGCGCCAGGACGGCAGCACGTTCACGACGCCCATCAGCTCCGCCCTCGTGATCTCGTCGGACGTCCTCGTGGCGCGGATCGACGACGACCCGGCCAGGGTCGTGGGCCTCGACCCGACGAGTCCCGCCTACGCGCAGGGGTTGCGGCTCAACGACAGCGTCCGGTCCGTGGACGGCAATCCCATCCGCGCCGCTGACGACATTCGCGGCGTGGAGGCGGCCAGGCCCGGGCAGTCGCTCACCTTCCAGGGCCGCCACCAGGACGGCAGCCCGTTCACCATCTCGATCACGCCCACGTTCATCAAGGGGGCTCCCCTCTACCAGATCGGCATCAGGACGCAGGTCTTCTCCGCCAGTGACGCGCTGCTCTCCGGCGTGACGTTCCCGCTCGGGGCGACGGCCGCGATCGGGCAGGGCGTCTGGCAGGTGGCCTCCGGCCAGGTGCCAGGCGGCTTCCTCGGACCGTCCGGCGTCTCGGGCCCGATCGGCTTCAGCTACCTGGCCTACAATGCGGCCAGCGCGGGTGTGACGCCGTATCTCGTGATCGCGGCGCTGCTCTCGATGGCCCTCGGTCTCACCAACCTGCTGCCGCTGCCCGCGCTGGACGGCGGTCGCATCATCGTCGTGCTGCTGGAGAAGGTCCGCGGCAGGCCCTTCGACCGGGAGCGCGAGATGGCCGTGCAGCGCGCCGGCCTGCTGGCGCTCATCGCGCTGATGGCGCTGATAGCGTTCTTCGACGTCCAGCGCATCGCCACCGGACAGTTCCCAGGGATGAGATGACGGAGACGCAGGTCGGAATTCCGCCAAGGCGCAGGTCGATCCCGGTCAGGGTCGGCGACGTGGTCGTCGGGGGGGCCGCCCCCATCGCTGTCCAGACGATGACCAAGACCGACACGCGCGACGTGCGAGCGACGTTGAACCAGATCGCGGCGGTGAAGGACGCCGGCGGAGAGATCGTCCGGCCGGCGGTGCTCGACCACCACGCGGCCGAGGCGCTGAAGGAGATCGTGGCCGGTTCGCCCCTGCCCATCATCGCGGACATCCACTACGACCACCGCCTGGCGCTCATGGCGCTGGAGGCCGGCGTGCACGGGCTGCGGCTGAACCCGGGAAACATCGTCGACCGGGAGAAGGTCGAGCGCGTGGTGAAAGCGGCCAAGGAGCGCGACGTCCCGTTCCGCATCGGCGTGAACGCGGGCTCGCTGCCGGAAGAGGTGCACCGCAACCTGCGCGAGCAGCAGGCGATCGACCGCGACGACCGCCTGCGGACGGCCGAGCGCATGGTCGAGGTGGCGCTGGGGCACTGCAAGATCCTGGAGGACCTGGACTACGGTCCCGGCCACATCAAGGTCAGCCTGAAGGCGACCGACGTGTGGACCAACGTGATGGCCAACCGCCTGTTCGCCCAGGCCCGGCCGTACCCGATCCACCTGGGCGTGACCGAGTCCGGGCCCGTCCAGGCGGGCAGCGTCCGGAGCGCGGTCGGCCTCGGGGTGCTGCTCAGCGAGGGCATCGGCGACACGATCCGGGTCTCCCTGGCCACCGATGACCCGACCGAGGAGATCCGCGTCGGCTACGAGATCCTGAAGGCGCTGAACTATCGCAACGAGGGCGCCACGCTGATCGCCTGCCCCACCTGCGGCCGCCTGGAGTACGACATGGTGCCGACCGTCAAGGCGGTCGAGGCGCACATGGCCACCCTGAGGGTGCCGATCACCGTGGCCGTGATGGGGTGTGTCGTGAACGGGCCTGCCGAGGCCCGCCACGCGGACCTGGGCGTGACGGGCGGTCGCGGCAAGGGCGTGATCTTCAGGAAGGGCAAGCTCTACCGGACCGTGCCGCAGGAGGACCTGCTGCCGGTCCTGCTGGAGGAGATCGACCGGGTGGCCGCCGAACGGTCGGAGGAACTGGACCTCAGCGCTAAGGTCTAAGGTCCGGGCCCCTCCCCCCTGGCGGGGGAGGTGGGTCGGCCACGACC
>DASYBH010000248.1:0-7434 GCA_036500885.1 Candidatus Dormiibacterota bacterium | reverse complement strand
GACACGCGCCACGGCCTGGTGCTGATCTACACGGCCGTCAACGTCCCGTTCGCCGCGCTCGTGATGCGCAACTTCTTCACGAACGTGTCGCACTCGCTGTACGAGGCGGCGACGATCGACGGCGCGTCCACGTGGAGCGTCTTCTGGCGCATCTTCATGCCGGTGTCGGCCAGCGCCCTGGCCGCCATCTTCATCCTGGAGTTCACGCTCACGTGGAACGACCTCCTGTTCGGCCTGACCCTCTCGGCGACCGACACGGTGCGCCCGGTCATGACCGCGCTCGCGTCCCTGCAGAGCGCGTACAGCGGCACGACCGCGCCGGACGTGCTGGCAGCCGCGCTGGTCGTGTCGCTGCCGACGATCGTGCTCTTCCTCCTCGCGCAGCGCTTCTTCCGCCAGGGCCTGGCGCTCGGCCAGCTGTGACGAGGCGCCGCACGCTGCAGCCGCCGTTCGAGCGGCATGCCCATGAGCTTCTGCACGCGGGCGCGTCGGGGATCGACCTCGCGCTGGCCGGCCTCGCGCTCCGGGTGGGGGACGCGCCGCTGTTCCGGCGCGAGGCGGACGGCGGGCTCCGCCAGGCCGTCCGCGTGACCGTCGAGTCGCCCCGCGACGGCGGCTCCGCGCGCTTCGCGATCCGCGACGGCGCGCGGGAGCTGGCCGGCGGGTCGTGGCCCGTCAGACGGGGCCGGCACACCGTCCGGCTCATGGTCCCGGAGGTCATCGCGCCCATGTCCCTGCTGTTCGACGCGGCGGTGGACGGCGCGGAGCTGCACGGCGTTCCCATCGAGGTGCGCCCGCAGCGGAAGTGGCGGATCTTCGTCGTCCACCACTCGCACCTCGACATCGGCTACACGGACCCGCAGGACCGGGTGCTGGGCGACCACCTCGCCTACCTGGACGCCGCGCTGGACCTCGCGGCCGCCACGGACGGCTGGCCGGAGGCCGCGCGATTCCGGTGGAACGTCGAGGTCAACCTGCCGCTCCAGCGCTGGCTGGCGAGCCGGCCAGCTCGCCGCCGCCGGGCGTTCCTCGAGCTGGCCCGCGAGGGCCGGATCGAGGTCTGCGCGCTGCCGTTCAGCATGCACACAGAGGCGTGCTCCATGGACGAGCTCGCCCGGCAGGTCGAGTTCGCCGACCGCCTGCGCGAGGAGCACGGCGTGCCCGTCGTCACCGCGATGCAGAGCGACGTGCCCGGCGCCACCGCCGGGCTGGTCGACGTGCTGGCCGGCGCCGGCGTCAGGTACCTGGCGGTCGCGCACAACTGGGCCGGCCGGTCCGTCCCGCACCTGGTCGGCGGACAAGCACTCACCAGGCCGTTCCGGTGGCGGTCGCCCGGCGGCGCCGAGCTGCTGACGTGGTACGCGGACACGCCGCACGGCGTCGCGTACATGGAGGGCAACCTGGTCGGCCTGGCGACCGGCTACGACGCCGCGCTGGACCTCCTTCCCGAGTACCTCGACGTGCTGGCCGCGCGGCCCTACCCGTACCCGGACGGGCACGGCTGGGCGGCCGTGCCGGAGCCGGCGGCGCTCACCCGGCCGGCGTACCCGCACGACGTGCTGCACCTGCGGGTCCAGGGCGCACTTGCGGACAACGCCCCCCCGAGCCGGACGCCGGCGGACATCGTGCGGCGCTGGAACGAGGAGTGGGCGTACCCGGCCCTGCGGATGGCCACCAACCGCGACTTCTTCGTGTGCGCCGAGCGCGAGCTCGCGGACTGCCTGGACACGTTCACGGGCGACTGGACGGACTGGTGGGCGGACGGCCTCGGCTCGGCCGCCCGCGAGCTGGCGGCCAACCGGGAGGCGCAGTCGCTCGCGCCCGTGGCGCAGACGCTGCACGTGCTCGGCGACGTGCTCGGCGACGCGCTCGGGGCCGACGAGGCGTGCTGGCGGGCCGACCTCGACCGCTGCTACGAGCGCATGGCGCTGTTCGACGAGCACACCTGGGGGGCCGCCAACCCCTGGGCGGACGAGCTCACGGGCTGGGACTCGGGCCGGCTGCAGTGGCAGCGCAAGTCCGCCATGGCGCTCGACGCCCGCGACGGCGCCGCGGCGCTGGTGGCCCACGGCTCCGGCCGGCTGGCCGAGCTGCTCGGCGCGCCGGGCTGCGCGCTCGCGGTCTTCAACCCCTCCGGGTTCGAGCGCACCGACCTCGTCCGCGTGTTCGTCCCGGCCGAGCGCGCCGATCTCGACCGGCCGTTCCGGCTCGTGGACGCCGCGACGGGCGAGCACGTGCCGTATGCGCTGGAGGCGCAGTCCCGGCAGCGCCACCGCCCGCGGGGCGTCCATCTCAGCTTCGTGGCGCGCGGGGTGCCGCCGCTCGGGTACCGGCGCTACACGCTGGAGGACGACGCCCCCGGCCCCGCCGCCGAGCGCGCGCGGATCGAGCGGAGCGGCGACGCCGTGCTCGAGAACGAGCACTACCGGATCGAGCTGGACGTCGCCGAGGGGAGGGTCGCGAGCCTCAGGGACGTGGCCGCCGGCCGGGAGCTGGTCGAGGCGGGCAGCCCGTTCGGCTTCAACCAGTACGTGTACGACCGCTACGCGACCGCCTCGCACGTCAACCACCTATCGGGACGCGTGCCGGACGCCGGCCAGTGGCTGCTCGGCAGCCGGACCGCCAGCCGGCTCGGCGCCGTCACGCGGCGCGTGCGCACGCCGGTGTGGGAGCAGGTCGCGGTGCGCTCCGTGGGCGAGGGCGCCGACTGGGTCGAGACGTCCGTCCGGCTGGCCCGCGGCGTGCGCCGCGTGGACATCCGCAACCGCGTCCTCAAGCGGGCGACCGCCGACAAGGAGAGCGTCTTCTTCGCGTTCCCGTTCGCCCTGCGCCGGCCGCGCGTCGAGTTCGAGATCACGGGCGGGGTGCAGGCGGCGGACGGCCCGGCCGTGCCCGGGTCGGCCCGGCACATGCGCGCGGTCCGGCACTGGCTGACGCTGGAGGACGACGCCACGGCGGTGGCCTGGGTCACCGGCGACGCGCCCCTCGTCCAGGTCGGCGGCCTGCATCTGCCGTACGCGCCGTTCCCGCCCAGCTTCGCCGCCGATGAACGCGACTCGGGCACTGTCTTCTCCTGGGCGATGAACAACGTGTGGGACACGAACTTCCCGGCCGCCCAGGGCGGCGAGGCGGCGTTCCGGTACCGCATCGCGACGGCGCCGCCCGGCGCCGCGAGGCGCCTCGGGATCGCCGCGGCCGCCGAGGCGGCGCGGCCGCTCGTCGCGATGGTCTGCGGGCCCGAGGGCGGCCTGCCCGATACCGGCAGCTTCTGCGAGCTGGACGGCGCCGAGGTGGACGTCGTCACCGTGGCGCCGTCCCGCGCCGGCCACGGGCTGGTCGTCATGCTCCACTCGCTGGCGGCGGCGCCGGCCCGTGTCCGGCTCCGCTTCCCGCTGCTGCCCGTGCGCCGCGCGTGGGAGGGCTCGCACCTGGAGCGCGACCTTCGCGAGCTGCCGCTGCGGGCGGGGGAGGCCACGCTCACTGTCGCGCCCGGCGCCTACCGGGCGCTGGCGCTGGAGCTGGGGCGGTGAGGCCGCGCCGCAACTGGGGCGCGCGGCTGCACGAGTACGCGTGGCAGGACATGCGCGTCCTCTTCCTGGAGAACGAGGAGCTGCGGGTCGGCGTCAACGCCACCCGGGGCGGCGAGCTGTTCGAGCTGTGCTGGAAGCCGCGGGATGTGGACTTCGCGTGGCTGTCGAGCCATGCACTGGCCGGCGTGCCCCCGCCGGCCGCGGGCCCCGATCCGGAGCTGGCCTTCATCCACCGCTACCCGGGCGGCTGGCAGGAGGTCTTCCCGAACGGCGGCGCGCCCTCGACGCACCGGGGCGTGCGCTTCGGCCAGCACGACGAGGTCTGGCAGCTCGCCTGGGACGTGGACGTCGTCGAGGACGACCCGCGGGCGGTCGCCGTCGCGCTGGCCGTGCGCACCGTCCGGGTGCCCTGCCGGCTGCGCAAGGAGCTGTGGCTGCGCGCCGGCCGGCCGCGGCTGGAGCTGCGCGAGACCGTCGAGAACCTCAGCGGCGATCCGGTCGAGGTGATGTGGGGCCACCATGTCACGTTCGGTCCGCCCTTCCTGGGCGAGGGCTGCCGCATCGCCGTGCCGGATGGCGTGCGCGTGGTACCGCACGCCGCGGCGATCAACCCGCCCGGCAGGCGCGTGCGGCCGGTCGAGTCCACCTGGCCGCTGGCGGCGGCGCCGGACGGCTCGCCGGTGGACCTGGGGCTCCTCCCGCCGCCGGGCGCGCCCAGCGACATCGTCTACCTCCACGGCTTCCGGGAGGGCTGGTACGAGGTCCGCGACCCGGCGGGCCTCGGCCTGCGCGTGACCTGGGACGCGGCGGTCCTGCCCTACCTGTGGTTCTGGCAGGAGTTCGGCGCCTGGCGGCACCACCCGTGGTTCGGCCGCCACTACAACGTCGGCCTGGAGCCCTTCTCCAGCTACCCGACTGACGGGCTCGCGGAGGCGGTCCGCAACGGGACCGCGCTCGTGCTGGAGCCGCACGGCCGGCGCCAGCTCCACCTGACGGCGGAGGTTGTGCATGACTGACTTCGAGGGCCGCGTGGCGATCGTCACGGGGGGCGCCGCCGGCATCGGCCTGGCCACCGCTCGCCGGCTCGCCGCCGGCGGTGCGGCCGTGGTCGTCGCCGACGTGAGCGGCGCGGATGAGGCGGAGCTGCGGGCCGGCGGCCTGGAGGTGCGCGCGCGCCGCGCCGACGTCAGCTCGGCCGCGGACATGGAGGGCGTCGCCCGGTTCGCCCGCGACGCGTACGGGCCCGTCAGCGTGCTCGCCTGCTGCGCCGGCATCCAGCGCTACGGCACCGTGGTCGACACGCCGGAGGAGGAATGGGACCGCGTCATGGCCGTGAACCTGAAGGGCATGTACCTCGCCGCGCGGTTCGCCGTCCCGCAGATGCGGGAGCTCGGCGGCGGCGCCATCGTCAACGTGGCCTCGGTCCAGGCGTTCGGGGCCCAGCGGGCGGTCGCCGCCTATGCGGCCAGCAAAGGCGGTGTCGTGGCGCTCACGCGGGCGATGGCGGTGGACCACGCGGCCGAGGGCGTGCGCGTGAACGCGGTCTGCCCCGGGTCGGTGGACACGCCGATGCTCCGCTGGGGCGCGGACCGCTGGCGCGGCTCCCGGACGGCGGACGACCTCATCGCCGAGTGGGGCCGCGCGCATCCGCTCGGCAGGGTCGCGACCGCCGAGGAGGTCGCCGAGCTGATCGCGTTCCTGGCCAGCGACCGCGCCCGGTTCATCACGGGCGCCGAGCACAGGATCGACGGCGGGCTGACCGCCGGGCTGGCCGTCGCGCTGGCGGAGGCCGGCGGGTGAGGATCAGCGGGCTGCGCGCCACGACGGTGTCGGTGCCGCTGGAGGCGCCGCTCCGCCACAGCAACGGGGCCCACTGGGGCCGCTTCGTCCGGACGCTCGTCGAGGTCGAGACCGACGACGGCCTGGTCGGCCTGGGCGAGATGGGGGGCGGGGGCGAGAGCGCGCAGGTCGCCATGCAGGGGCTGGAGCCCTACGTGCTCGGGCACGACCCGCTGGACTTCCAGGCGCTCTGGTTCAAGCTCTGCAACCCGACGGCGAGCCTCTACAACAACCGGCTCCAGCTCCATGCGGCGATCGAGTTCGCCTGCCTGGACATCGCCGGCCAGGCGCTGGGACAGCCGGTGCACCGGCTCCTGGGTGGGGCGCTCCGGGACCGCGTCCCGTTCGCGAGCTACCTGTTCTTCCGGTATCCCAATGCCGACGGCGCCGGCGAGGTGCGCACCGTGGAGCAGCTCGTCGCCCACGCGCGCGAGCTGAAGCGCCGGCACGGGTTCCGGACGCACAAGCTCAAGGGGGGCGTGTTCCCGCCGGAGTACGAGCTGGAGTGCTACCGGGCGCTGGCCGAGGCGTTCCCGAACGACAGGCTGCGGTACGACCCGAACGCCGTGCACAGCGTCGAGGACGGCGCCCGCTTCGGCCGCGCCATCGAACCCCTGAACAACGACTACCTGGAGGACCCCACCGCGGGCCTGAACGGCATGCGGCGGCTGCGCGGCCAGGTGCGGGTGCCGCTCGCGACCAACACGGCGGTGACCAACCTCGAGCAGCTCGCGGCGAACGTGCTCGACCCGGCGGTGGACGTCGTCCTGCTCGACACGACGTTCTGGGGCGGCATCCGACCGTGCCTGAAGGCGGCCGCTGTGTGCGAGGTGTTCCAGCTCGGCGTCGGCGTCCACTCGTCCGGCGAGCTGGGCGTCCAGCTCGCCACGATGCTCCACCTGGGCGCGCTGCTGCCCCAGCTCACCTTCGCGGCGGACGCGCACTACCACCACCTGGCCGACGACGTCATCGAGGGCGGCCGCCTGCCCTGCGAGGACGGCGCCATCAGGGTGCCGGAGGCGCCCGGCCTGGGCGTCCGGCTCGACCGCGAGCGCCTGGGCTGCTACGCGGAGCAGTACCAGCGGCTGGGCGGCTACCCGTACGACCGGGACCCGGCCAGGCGAAGCTGGTTCGCCATCGTCCCGAGCTCGGAGTGGGCCGATCCGGCCGTGAGCCTGCGCCCCTCGATGGACCCATGACCGCGCCCTGCAGCGTCTTCTACGACGGGCTCGACCACCCGGAATGCGTCGCCGTGCACCGGGACGGGAGCGTGTGGTGCGGCGGCGAGGCGGGCCAGGTGTACCGGATCGAGCCCGACGGCAGCGCGGCCGAGCAGGTCGCGTCGACCGGCGGCTTCTGCCTCGGGCTCGCGTTCGACGCCGGGGACAACCTGCTCGTCTGCGACATGAAGCTCTCGGCCGTGTTCCGGGTGGATGCGCGCACGCACCGCGTCGAGCGGTTCGCCGACGGCGCCGGCGGGCGTCGGATGCGCCTCCCGAACTTCCCGGTGGTGGACGCCGCCGGCCGCGTCTATGTCTCGGACTCCCACGCGTTCGGCGAGCCCGGGCCTGGCGTGTTCCGGTTCGGGCCCGACGGCGAGGGCGAACTGTGGTACGGCGAGCCGGTCGCGTTCGCGAACGGGCTGGCGCTGGCTCCGGACGGCGGCAGCCTGTACGTGGCGGAGTCGTTCGGGCCGGGTGTCTTCAGGGTCCCGATCCTGCCCGACGGGTCGGCGGGGGCTCGCGTGGAGGTGGCGCGGCTGCCCGGCACGGTGCCGGACGGCATCGCGTTCGGACCGGACGGCCTGCTCTACGTGGGCTGCTACGAGCCGAGCCGCGTGCTCCGGTTGGGCCCCGACGGCGCGGTCGAGGTGGTCGCCGCGGACCCGATCGCGCACATGCTGTGCCACCCGACGAACGTGGCCTTCCGGGGCAGCACTCTCTTCGCGGCGAACCTGGGCCGCTGGCATGTGACGGCGATCGACGTCTCGGCTTTCGTCAAGGTCTAAGCACTATCCCAAAAGTTCTGTCGGTAATGGGACTCCGGGTTGCACTCGTGACTTCCC
>DASYBH010000247.1:0-2361 GCA_036500885.1 Candidatus Dormiibacterota bacterium | reverse complement strand
CGAAGAACGAGCTGGACGTGCGGGAGGAACGTGGCGCCCTGGTGCCGGCGCCGCTGCTGGCCTGGGCGCTCGGCTGACCCGTCTCAGCGCAGGGCCTCGGCCACTCGAACCGCCCGCACCACCTCGGCCACGTCGTGGACGCGGACCACGTCCGCGCCGCGCAGCACCGCCGCCGTCACGCTGGCGATCGTGCCCGCCAGCCGCTCGCCCGGCGCCTGGCCGAAGATCCTGCCGAGGTACGACTTGCGCGACGGGCCGGCCAGCAGGGGCTGGCCCAGCTCGGTCAGCTCGTCGAACCGCCGCAGCACCTCCACCCCCTGCTCCGACGTCTTGCCGAAGCCGATGCCCGGGTCCAGGATCACCCGCTCGCGCGGCACACCCGCCTCCACCGCCACCGCCAGCGAGCGCCTGAGGGACGCCTTGACATCGCCCATCAGGTCCGCGTACTCGGTGCCGCGCTGGTTGTGCATCAGCACCAGCCCGAGACCGCGCTGCGCCGCCAGCGCCGCCAGGCCGGGGGAGCGCTGCAGGCCCCACACGTCGTTGACGATCGCGACGCCCACCGCCGCGGCGGCCTCGGCGACCTCCGGCTTCCAGGTGTCGATCGAGACCGGCACTGTCGCGCGCGGGCAGAGATGGCGCAGCACGGGCAGCACGCGCCGCAGCTCCTCCTCGGCGGTCACCGGCTCATGGCCCGGCCGGGTCGACTCGCCGCCGACGTCGATGATGTCGGCGCCCTCGTCGATCATGCGCAGCGCCTGCCCCACCGCCGCGGTCGGGTCCAGCACCCCGTCGCCGCTGAAGGAGTCCGGCGTTGCGTTGACGATGCCCATCACGAAGACGCGGGTCCCCCAGCGGAAGCGCTTCCCGCCGAGCTCGGTGTCCACACCCCGATTGTGGGCCGGATGCCGGGGGCTTTCTCTGCCCCGGCTCTTCCCCTGCGGCCTCTATCATGGTCAGAGCGACAATGTCCCCGATCGCTGTCGGTCGAACAGCACTCGGCGTTCGCTGCGCACTCGTATCCAGCGGACTCACCATGACCTGTTGGGTCAGAACGGGCGGATGAAGGAAGACGACTTGCCCGCCCTGACCCCCCTGACCCCCCGGCTGAGGGCGGGAGGGAATGAGCTCGAAGCGACGCGCACCGGGTTGGACGGTGACGTGGCGCTCGACTTTCCCGGCCTGACCCTGGTCCCCAGGACCGTCTCCACCATCACGACGCGAGCCGCCGTGCGGTCCGAGGTGGTGCTGGGCGACGCCGTGCTGCAGGGCCCGCTGATCGGCTCGCCGATGCCGGACGTCTGCGGGCCGGCCATGTGCCGGACCCTGGCCGAGCTCGGCTGCCTCGGCGTCCTGCATCGCTTCCAGTCCGTCGCCGCCCAGGTGGAGCAGTTCCTCGAGGCGACCACGGGGCTGGCGGCCGGCCAGGCCGTCGGCGCCGCCGTGGGGGTCGTCGGCGATTTCCAGGAGCGGTTCTCCGCCCTCCATGCCGCGGGCTGCCGCATCGTGTGCCTGGACACCGCCAACGGCGCCCACGTCCAGGTCGGAGAGGCGATCGACTGGGTGCGGGCGACGGCCCCGGACACGTTCGTCATCGCCGGCAACGTGGCCTCGGCCGAAGGATTTCGCTGGCTCGAGGACCGCGGGGCCGACGCCATCCGCGTCGGCATCGCCGGCGGCGCTCTGTGCGAGACGCGCACGGAGACCGGCGTCTACGTGCCGACGCCGCAGGCCGTCATGGAGGCGGTGAGCGCGCGCCGGCGCGCCCTGGTGATCGGCGACGGCGGCGTCCGCAACCCTGGCGACATGTGCAAGCTGCTGGCCCTGGGCGCCGACGCGGTCATGCTCGGCTCGGCGCTGGCCGGGACGCGCGAGTCCACGGGTCGCGAGGTCGTGATGCGCGGCCGCACCTACAAGGTGGTGCGCGGCGCGGCCTCCCTCTCCGTACAGCTCGAGATGGGCCGAAGCGATCCGAAGCACGTGGAGGGCACCGAGACGCTGGTGGCGTCCAAGGGCGACGCCGCTGAGGTGGTGCACCGCTACCTGGCCGGCCTGCGCAGCTCCATGGCCTACATGGACGCGCACGACCTCGCGCAGTACCGCCGCAACGTGAGCTTTCTCCGCCTGCCCTGAGAGGCAAGGGGGGGCAGGCCCCCCCTTCCGGAACCCCCCTCCTATCCGGGACGTTTGGAGCGCCTCCGGCGCCACCCTTCGGGTCTCGAGTCCAGGCCTTGTGATCTTGCTGAGACGCGCTCGGACACTCGGGCAAAGCCCTTGCTTCCGGCCACCCTGGGACTTGCCTCGGCGGCGTCAGTAGCGGTAGTGGTCCGGCTTGTACGGTCCCTCCGGCGGCACTCCCAG
>DASYBH010000246.1:0-3732 GCA_036500885.1 Candidatus Dormiibacterota bacterium | reverse complement strand
GCCATGAAGTACGGGAAGTCGACCTCCCCCCAGCCCGCGCGCACGCGCTGCGCGAAGTCCTGCGAGTAGCCCTGGCTGCCAGGCGGGTTGCACAGGACGACCGCGTAGCCGGCCCCGGCCAGGATCTGCAACGCGAGCGGGAAGGACCATCCGTACGCCGAGTGCGGGCCGCCGTGGATGTACAGCAGGGTCGGCACGCGTTGGCCCTCGCGGAAGCCAGGAGGGAGGAGCGCCCACGCGTCGATCGTCTCGCCGCCGTGCTGGAGGTCGATCGCCCTGAGCGTGCCCAGCGAACGGTCGCAGACCCAGGCGTTCGGCTCGAACAGCACCCGCTCCCCGGTCCCGTCCGCGTTCGCCACCCGCAGCGACACGGGGTCGTCAGGGCTGCTGGAGACGAATGCCAGCCGGCCGGACGCCACCGAGAGGGAGCCGACCACGCGCCGGCCGCCCAGGACCAGCTGGGGCGCCCGGCCCGCCTGCGCCCGATACACGTGCACGGACCCGGCGTCCGAGACCTCGAAGTACCACCAGCCATCGTGCCATTCCGGGTCCAGCGCCTCGCGGCCCGTCATCGTGTCGGCCAGCACCACGGCCGTGCTGGTCCGGTCGAGATCGCGTGTCACGCACTCGTCGCCGAGCCACAGCCGGTGGTGAGCACCTCCGTACGGGGTGCCCCAGTCCGAGCGCACGGTCGCCAGCGTCCCGTCTGGCGCGAAGCGGAACGCGATCATCGCCTTCTCGTATCGCGTCAGGCGCTCGACCGCGCCGCCGCCGGCGGGCACGGCGTAGACCTCGGTCACGCCGCTGCGGTCGTGGTCCGGCTCCCGGTTGGAGAGGAAGGCGATGCGACCGTCCGGCATCCAGGCGGCGCTCGAGGCGTCCGCGTCGCCGTCCGTGACCTGGCGGGGCTGCGCCCCCTGGCTGGACTCCACCACCCAGACCTGCCGCGCCTCGTCGTCCAGCACGCCCTGGCCGTCCAGGCGGTAGCGGAACCGGCTGACGTGCCGGACGCGCTCCTGGTAGCGCCGGCGCGCCTCCTCGCGGTTCGGCGCGGGCTCACGGTCGGGGTCGACGGGGTACTCGGGGCCGCCGAGGAGGCAGAGGTGGGCGCCATCCGGACTCCACCTGTACCCGGTGATGCCGCGCGGCAGCTCCGCGATGCGCACGGGCTCACCGCCCGCCAGGTCGAGCACGTGCAGGTCCTTCGCCCACTCGCGCTCGCGGGCGCCGAGAAAGGCGAGCCGGCGCCCGTCCGGCGACCAGCGCGGCCGGCTGTCGCGGGGCCCGGTCGTGAGGCGCCGCGACTCGGCCGAGCCGTCGGCCGGCACCAGCCACACGCTGGTCGCCTGCCGGTCGGCCGCCGTGTCCTGCTCGGTCAGGACGAAGGCGACCTGGCGGCCGTCCGGCGACACCTGCGCATCGGAGATCGTGCGGAAGCGGAGGATGTCCCGCTCCCCCAGCTGCTGCGGAGTCATCGGCCTGAAGGCTACCGGCTTCCCGGACCGGCGCCCTGCCGGATGTCGACCGCGCCGGTCGGGACCGCCCTTCCCCCGTGAAGAGCCCGGGTCAGCCGGCCGCCGACGCGGCCTGGCCGATCCGGCCGATGTTCTCGTCGAACATCGCCTTGAGCCGGCGGGCCTGGCGGTCGTACTCCTCGGGGTCGGGCCACGCGCCGCGCGGGTCGAGCACGTCCGGCGGGACGTCCGGCACCGCTGACGGCACGTGGATGCCGAAGACCGGGTCGAGCCGCGTGGGCATGTCGCGCAGGCGCCCCTCGACCACGGCTCTCACGATCGCCCGCGTGTGCGCGATCGAGATGCGGTGGCCGATGCCGTGGGGACCACCGACCAGGCCGGTGTTCAGCATCCAGACCTGCGCGCCGTGACGCTGGACGCGCTCGATCAGCATGTCCGCGTAGGTCTCCGGCGTCCTCACGAGGAAGGGCGCGGCGAAGCACGTGCTGAAGGTCGCCTCCGGCTGGGTGACGCCCCGCTCCGTCCCGGCCACCTTGGCCGTGTAGCCCGACAGGAAGAAGAAACGGATCTGCTCGGCGTCCAGCCGTGACACGGGCGGCAGCACGCCGAACGCGTCGTACGAGAGGAACAGCACGTTGCCCGGGTGACCGGCGCGGCCCGAGAGGTCGGCGGCCGGGATCAGGTCCAGCGGGTAGGCGGACCGGGTGTTCTCGGTCAGGCTGTCGTCGTCGTAGTCGGGCACCCGGGTGTCCGGATCGAAGGGCACGTTCTCCAGGATCGTCCCGAAGTGGCTGGTGGCGGCGTAGATCTCCGGCTCCGCCTCGGGCGAGATCCGGATCGTCTTGGCGTAGCACCCGCCCTCGAAGTTGAAGATGCCCTCGTCGCTCCAGCCGTGCTCGTCGTCGCCGATCAGGCGGCGGGTCGGGTCCGAGGACAGCGTGGTCTTCCCGGTGCCGGACAGGCCGAAGAACAGCGCCACGTTGCCGTCGTCGCCGGCGTTCGCCGAGCAGTGCATCGGCAGGGTGCCGCGCTCGGGCAGCAGGTAGTTGAGCGCCGTGAAGATCGACTTCTTGATCTCGCCCGCGTAGCGGGTGCCGCCGATGATGACCATGCGGCGGGCGAAGTTGACCAGGATGAACGTCTCCGACCGGCACCCGTCGCGCCGCGGGTCGGCCGTGACCGACGGCAGCGACATCACGGTGAAGTCGGGCTCGAACCCGCGCCGCTCCGCCTCGCTGGGACGGATGAAGAGGTTGTGCGCGAACAGGCTGTGCCAGGCGAACTGGGTGACGATGCGGACGCGGAGGCGGTGGCGTGGGTCGGCGCATGCGAAGACGTCCTGCACGTACACCTGCTGGCTGGCGATGGAGTCCGTCATGCGGGCGAGCAGGCCGTCGAACCGAGCCGGCTCGATCGGCTGGTTGCCCGGGTACCACCAGATGCTGTCCCGCGAGCCCGGCTCCTTGACGAAGTACTTGTCCTTCGGCGACCGGCCGGTGTGCTGACCGGTGTTCGCGGTCAGGGCGCCGGTGGCGACCAGGGCGGCCTCACCGTTGCGGATGGCGTGCTCGTACAACTCCGCCGGGGCGAGGTTGTGCCAGGTCCTGATGGCCTGGGAGACGCCGATGTGGTCGAGGACTGGCCGTTCTACGAGCTGCATTGGAGTTGGATCATACGCGCTGAGCGGCCTCGATAGTTGATCAACGATCAATGTCTCATCGCGTCATTTTGCGGCGTGACCGAGGCAGTCGCGAACGGTGGACCATCCGTTCGGCGCCCACCTGTGTAAATCACGGGCCACTTCCTTGGACGGCGCGACCTGCCCTGCTACGGTGGCCCCGAGGTGACCGAGGACGCATACAGGACGCCCGCGGAGATGGGCGCGGTGGTGGCGGAGCTGCGGCGCCAGGCTGGCCTGGACGAGGCCGCGGTCGCGGCCCGGCTCGGCATCGACCCGGATGACGTCGGCCGGATCGAGCGGGGCGAGCGGCGGCTCAACGCCTGGGAGCTCTACGCGCTCGCCGAGCTCCTGGGCGTCGAGCCCGGCCTGATCGTGACCAGGGAGCAGCCCGGGCCGGTGCTGCTCCGGACCGGCGGGGCCGGCGAGACGGCCCTGCGGCACGGTCTGGCCACGTTCGAGATGGTCGCTCGCGAGGTCCTGGCCGCCAGGGCACTGGAGGAGTTGCTGTGAGCGCCGCGGAGCAGCTGGCACGCGACGAGCGGGCCCGGCTGGGGCTGGGCGACGAGGCGCCGGTCG
>DASYBH010000245.1:0-10149 GCA_036500885.1 Candidatus Dormiibacterota bacterium | reverse complement strand
CCGGGCCAGCGCGTCCTCGGGCCCGCGCCGCAGCTCGCGAGCCATCAGGATCCTCACCAGGCGGCCCCGCCATCCAGGCGGGAAGGAGAAGTCTCGACCGAATCGGACGAGGGTGCCCTCCTGCCCGAGGTCCGCCATGGTCACCACCTCGTCGTTCACCAGTCCGAGGGGCAGCTCGACCACGAAGCGCAGCCGCCGCCGATCCGGATCGACCTCGCGGACCTCGATCGTCACCGCAAAGCGCCAGGTCAGCGCGCTCGCCACGAGGTGGATGAGCTGGCCCGGCTGGGCCGGCCCCTCAGGCTCGGCGCCCACCACGATGGCGTCGGCCCACAGGTCGAAGCCGTCGGGCCGCGTCAGGAGGCTCCACACGCGTTCGACCGGCGCCTGGACGACCGCGGACGGGCAGACGGACAGGGTGTTCAGGCGTTCACCGTTGCACGCATTCTGCAATGCTGGCCCATCACCGCGATGGAAGGGTATGCGCGTGGGCGGTGGGGTCCCGGGCCGCTGCCGCTGGATCGTTGGAACGAACCGACCCCCACCCTCGTTGACGCAGGCATGGCAGTTGAGATCACTCCCAACGGGTCGCGCGGTCGGCCATTCCCACGCAATCCGGTCATTCGGCTCATGCTGGGCCTGAACACCGCGGCCTACCGTTTGTTCCGCGGCCGCCTCCCGGGTCCAACCATGCTGCTCCTGACCACCGTGGGGGCGAAGAGCGGCGCCGAGCGGACCGTACCGCTCCAGTACTTCTCGGACGGGCCCGACGCATGGGTCATCGTCGCATCGGCTGGCGGCGACGCCAAGCACCCCGCGTGGTACCGAAACCTGGCCGCGAATCCCGACAGGGTCTGGATCGAGGTCGGCGACCGTCGCATCCAGGTCCGCCCGCAGTCCCTGCGCGGCGAGGAGCGCGCTGAGCGCTGGCGCCGGATCACCGAGAAGGCACGGAACTTCGCCGGGTACGAGCGCACCACCGACCGCGAGATCCCTGTCGTACGTCTGACGCCTGTCGAACAGACCTAGACGCTGCGGAGCGCCGGTCGAGCACCTGACCGGCGCTCTGCGAGCGGTCGGTGAAGGCCACGATCAGGAGCATCGCGGCCGTCGCCGGGCCCTCTCACGTCGCCCATGCGCCGGGGCTACTTCGGGACGAACGTGCGAACGACGTCCTGCGGCCGCTCCAGCGTTTCCTCCCGATACAGGTGAAGCGCCTCCAGCACGGGCCGGTCGGTCACCGCGAACAGGTCCGCCGGCTCGGATGCCTCGTGCTCGACCGCGGCCCACGAGGGGACTACGAAGACGTCCCCCCTACCCCACTCGAAGCGCTCGCCGTTGATCACGCTGGAGCCTGCTCCGCTGAACACCACGTGGATGGCGCTGCCCACGCGGCGCCTGGCCGGCGTGCGCTGGCCGGCGACCAGCCGGTGCATCTCGCAACCGAGCGCCGGCATCGCGCTGGCGCCGTTCGAGGGGTTGATGAACTCGATGCTGGCCATCGGTCCGCCCCGAGCGCGCAGGAGGTCGCGCAGGGCCGCGTCCGTGTCGGCGTAGCGATACACGTACAGCGGTGAGTGACGTGGATTCGCGGGCTCGCCGAGCGGCCGGATCGCCCGTCCACCGTGCGCCCGCACCGACGCGTTGTGATCGGCCCGGACCGCCTGCATCAGCTCCGGGTAGGGTTCGAAGAACACGGCGTCCAGCGAGGCCACCAGGGGGAGGTCGAGGCCGTCGAACCAGACCATCGGCGCGTCGGTGGGGTTGGAATGATCGTGCCAGGTCCAGCTGGGCGTGAGCACGAGATCGCCGGGCGCCATGTCGCAGGCGTCTCCGTCGACCGTCGTCCAGACGCCGGTGCCCTCCACCACGAAACGCAGGGCCGACGGAGTGTGCCGGTGGGCCGGCGCCGACTCGTGAGCGCCGAGGTACTGGTAGGCGCCCCATAGCGTCGAGCTCGTGTAGGGCAGGCCGCCCAGGCCAGGGTTGGCGAGCGCGAGCACGCGGCGCTCACCCCCGCGCTCGATCGTGATCAGCTCGCCGGCCCGCTGGGCCAGCGGCAGCACGGTCGTCCATTTCCACAGCCACGGCAGGGTGCGCGGGATGGGCTCCGGAGGCATCAGCCTCGCGGCCTGAGTCCAGAGTGGCTGCAGGTCCTTCGCGCCCAGGGCGCCGCAGAACTCGTCGTAGCTGACCTCCAGCGTGTCGCGCGCGTCCATGGCCATGGGCGATCCCTCCTCACCCCGAGTTTAGGGCCATCCGGCGGCCGGCCACGGCTGTTCTTCGAGCGCAGGTTGGCGGCAACGGGAGAGCACGTGGGCGACGCCGACCCAGTACGCTCGGCCTCGGATGCCAGAACGAGGTCGGGGCGGCGGCGAGGGGGTGCGGGTGCGCGACCACCTGGCGAACGTGCGAACGACCCTGGCCTGGGTCAGGACCGGGATCGTCCTCATCGGCGTCGGGTACGCGGTGAGCGAGGTGGCCATCGTCGAGAGGCTCGCCGGCGCCGGGACCGATCTGGCGGCGTACGGCCGGCCGCTGGGCCTGGTGGCGATCGCCGGCGGCGTGGCGGTCGCGGCCGCGTCGCTGCTCCGGTTCCTGGACGCCAGGGCGCGCATCGAGTCAGCGCACATCGAGCCGAGGCTGGCGGTCGACGCGGCGCTGATCGCCGTGACGGCAGCATCCGCGCTCGTCGTCCTGCTGTCGCTGGTGGTCGATCGATGACGCAGGGTGACGAGCGCGAGACCACGCGCGCCCGCGAGCACCTGGCGAACGAGCGAACGCTGCTGGCCTGGATACGTACCGCCGTCGCGCTGATGGGTCTCGGCTTCGTGGTGGCGCGGTTCGGCCTGTTCCTGCGGCAGCTCGTGGCAGAGCAGGCGGTGCCGTCCAGGCCGGGGCACGCCGCCGCTGCGATAGGCGCGGTGCTGGTGGGCGCCAGCGTGGTGATCACCGTCCTGAGCGCCGTGCGTTTCTTCCGGGCACGCGCACAGATCGAGCGCGGCTCCTACGAGCCGGAGCTGTTCACAGAGGTCCTGGTGGTCGCCATCACGGTCCTGGCCGGACTGGCGCTGCTGGGCTACCTGGTGTGGACGAACTGAGAGCCGGGCCGCTCGGTCGGCCAGATCGCGCCGTCCGCGGCGAAGGCAAGGGCCCACGGCGCGACCAGGCTCTGCGCGACGGCCTGCTGCGTGAGCTCACCGACCTGGAGGACGCCTGGCCCTGGCTCGGGGTCCCACCGTCACCGGTCAGACGGGGAAGCCGGCCCCGGCGGCGCCCTGCCGGATGCACCTGCCGCCGGCCTGGATCGCTATCGACCGCGCCGTCGCCGAGGATCACGGGAGCGACGGGCTCGCTCAGCTGCCTGGCGACGGCTCTTCGGTGCACGTCTCAGTAGCCGTTCGCGGATGAGCGGACGTCGCCTGCTGGAGCAGGGAGTAGAGGGTCTCGCGCTGCTTGCGGTCGAGGGCGCACAGCACCTCGTCCTCCACGGCGCCGAGCGCGAACTCGGCCTTCGCGAGCATGTTGGCGCCTTTCCTCGTGATCTGGACCACGTGGCGCCTGCGATCGGTCGGGGAGCGCCGACGTTCGACGAGGCCGCCCGCTTCGAGATCGTTGAGCAGGCCGACGACGTTGGTGCCGTCCATCTCGATGATCCTGGCCAAGTCCTGCTGCTCGCTCGGGCCCCGGTCTCGGAGCACGGTGAGCGCCAGCACGTGACGCGAGCGCAGGCCCAGTGGGGCCAGCGCGCCCTCGCTGCGCAGACGAATCCGCCGCCAGACGTGGTCGAGCAGCGCGGCCGACCGCTGTGGCGGCTGGTTGACCACGCGCAGCGAGGGCATGCGGAAAAGCTTAGGCGACGCGAGACCGGACGCCGGACAGGATCGTGCGCACATCCTCGAGGGCGCTGTCGACGTCACCCGTCTGGGACATCAGCTCCACGATGACGTGGCGGACGCTGGTCTCCTTCTCGATCCGCTCGATGAGACCGGTGATCGCTGCCGGCTCCGTGTGCGTCGCCAGCCCGATGCGGAGGATCACGTCCAGCTCGCCCTTGTCGCGACCGCCCTCGGCTGCCAGCGACCGGATCTGTGCCAGCGGCTGGTTCACCGCGGCGTCCAGGTCGACCTCGCCGGGAAACATCACCGCCGGGATCCAGCCGTCGGCCCGGAGCGCGATGCGACGCAGGGCGGCGGGCGCGAACCCGCCACCGAGATAGATCGGGGGCCGCTTGACGGGTTTCAAAGCCGAGTAGGTGGCGGGCACCTGCCAGTACTTCCCGTGGTACTCGGCCGGGTTGGCCGTCCACAGCTGCTCCAGCGCGTCGAGCCCCTCGTCGAACCGCCGGCCCCGCTCGGTGAGGGGGATGCCGGCGGCCGCGAACTCGTCGGGCGACCAGCCCAGTCCCAGGCCGGCCACGAGACGTCCGCCGCTCACCTGGTCGATCGTCAGCAGCGAGCGCCCCAGGAGGGCCGGCGGGTACATGGGCGCGATGATGATGTTGCTGCCGATCAGCGCCCGCTCGGTCGCCGACGCGGCCACGCCCAGCACCACGAAGGGGTCCAGGATGGCGTGGTACTCCTCCGGGAACGGCGTGTCGCCGCCTCCGTATCCGACCTCGGGGTGGACGGGGGCGAGCAGACGGTCGAAGGCCCACAGGCTGTCGGCTCCCAGCTCTTCGGCCGTTCGCGCATAGCCCGCGATCTTCTTTGCGTGTCGAGCCTGTCCGCCGAACTGCGGCAGCGAGAATCCGATCTTCATGAGATCCTCCCGCAGCAACCATTCGCGCTGCGCAAGTCGTTGACGTTGAACGAATCATTTGTACCACGCCGACGATCTGATTGCGCGGCCTCGACGTCGGCGAGGCGGCCTCTAGCCGCCCAGCGCCTCGGGGGTGGAGGAATAGCGGAGCAGGATTGGACGCTGAGCGGGGGACGTGACCGGCTGGGCCCGGGGCCGTTCAGCCGGCATCACTGAGGCCCCCGCCTGCGGCCCGGCCGCCCAGGTACTCGATCACGATTCATGGGGGCGGCCAGCTGACCCGGCGCGTCTGACCTGTACGGCGTTCTCGAACGCTGTTCACTTGATCAGAACGGTTCCGACATCGGTCGGGGTCATTGGTGCTGCTCCAGAAGTCTGAGGTCTCGCAGGCTTTCAGCGGTTTCCACGATCGTGGTTTCGGCGGGACGCGGTCGCCAGCCGAGCTCGTTGCGGGCGCGGTCGTTGTGGATGACCAGATCAGGCAGCTCATCTCCAGGCGCTTCCTCGATCGGTACCCGGTCTGCGAGTGGGCCGAGCCGGTCGCGCAGGATCTGGGCCAGCTGCAGGTAGCTGATCGTTGGACCGTCGGCGAGAGCCAGGAAGCGCCTGCCGGCCGCCTCGGGCGTGGCCATCGCCCTGATGTGCAGGTCAGCCACGTCGCGCACGTCAGCGACTCCGAAGCGCTGGCGCGGCACGACGGTCATCGTCCCGTCCAGCATCGCCTTGATCAGCTGCAGCGAGGAACGCGCCCCCGTGGTCAACGTCGGCCCGAGGATGTACGTCGGGTTGACGACCACCAGCTCGGTGCCGGCACCCTCGCGCTCGATGAAATCCCAGGCGGCGCGCTCCGCGATCGTCTTGGAGCGCGGGTAGGGGTGCAGTCCTGGGGTGTCCGGGTCTGTCCAGTCGGCCTCCGTGTAGTCGGCGCTCGGCTTGGGCGTGTAGCCGACCGCTGCGAAGGACGAGGTCAGCACCACGCGCCGGGCGCCGGCATCACGAGCGGCACGCAACACGCTGAGCGTGCCCTCACGAGCGGGCACGATCAGCTCGTCCGGATCCTTCGGCTGGATCATCGGCGAGGCGACGTGGTAGATCCCCTCGCAGCCGGCCACCGCGCCGGGCCAGCCGTCATCAGCGGTCAGGTCCGCGACGACAACCTCCAAGCCAGCATCGTCGGCGCCGCCACGGCGCACTGCCTCGCGCAACCCGGCCTCGCGGTCAAGGGATCTGACCGTGGTGCGCACCGCGGTCCCGTCCCGCAGCAGCGCAGCGATCAACTGCGTGCCCACATGGCCAGAACCACCGGTGACCAGAACAGGGCTCATCGCAGAACCTCCTTCAAGCGGGGGGCCATGTCCTGGACGCGCTGGCTCGCCTCAGCCTCTGCGGCGGCATCGCCGCGATCACGGGCGTCCCACAGCGCCGCCTTCTCGCGGAGATACGCAAGATGGATGCCCAGGGTGGCGATCTCGGCTTCGATGCGCTCCGCGTGGCGTAACAGCAGATCCCGCTGCTCAGCCGCCGCCGCATGCCCAAGCTCACGGTTGGCCTGGTAGGTACGCATGTCCTCGATCCCGACACCCATGGCGCGCAGGCAAGCCAGTGCCTGCAGCTTGTCGAGGTCCTCGTCGCGGTAGCGGCGGTGACCACTGCTGGCATCGCGGGCGATCGGGCCGATCAGCCCAACCTCCTCGTAGTAGCGCAACGTCGGCTCACCGAGCCCGCTGCGCCGCGCCACGTCCTGGATGGTGAAAGCCGTCATAGCTGCAGCAAAGCAAACCTCAAGCGCTTGAAGTCAAGGCGCTCGCGACGGCAGCCGCTTCGGCCAGGACGAGGTGCGCGGCACCGCCTGGGGAGCCTGGCAGGCGGTGGTCACCTACAACGACCACGGGATGACCAGCCGGACGACAAGGACCTCGACCGCGGCCGAGACCCGCTTCGAGCGCATCCTGGGCGGCGAGAACATCGGCAGCCGGGCGCTGGCCCTGCTCTCGCAGGTGACCGCGGGGGAGGGTCGGTGCCCGGCCGACCAACCCCCTGGCCCCGTTGGAAGCTCGCATTTCGGAATGCCGGGCGTCAGCCCATAGTGACGACGACCTTGCCGCGGACGCGTCCGGCCTCGAGGTACCGGATGGCGTCGGGCGCCTCGCTCAGCGAGAAGGTCCGGTCGATGGCCGGCACGACCCTGCCGGCCTCGATGAGCTCCGTCAGGACCCCCAGGTCCTCGTGACTCTCCCTGGCGACGAAGACCCGCAGGCAGTGCCGCATGAAGGGCGAGATCGCGAGCGCCCGGAACTGACGGTCCATGCCAGTCCAGCGGCCGCCGCCCTCGCCGCCGACCATGACCAGCGTCCCCCGCGGCGCGAGGGCGCGCCGGAGCCGCGACAGGGGACGGTTCCCCCCGATGTCGAGGATCAGGTCATAGGGCTGCTCGCCTTCGCCGATGTCCTCGCGCGTGTAGTCGACCACGCGGTCGGCGCCGATCGACCGGACCAAGTCCACCTTCTCAGTGCTGCACACGCCGGTGACCTCCGCGCCGAAGGCCTTCGCGAGCTGCACAGCGAACGTCCCCACGCCGCCCGACGCGCCGATGACCAGCACTCGCTGTCCTGGCTGTACCCGGCCCTGGTCGCGGAGCGCCTGGAGGGCGGTGACCGCAGAGATGGGGACGGCCGCCGCCTGCACGAAGGTGAGGCTGGTGACGGGGCTTGTGAATACGGTCCAAGCAACTACGACCGCGACGACTTCGACGACGCGATCTGCTCTGTGCTCATCCTCGGCCCCGGCCCGGTCAAATCCTCAGAGATGTGGCAGCCCACCACCGGGCTGGAGCTGTTCCAGAGCACCAACTACGACCTGACGGACACAAAGGGGACGAACGCCCACGCCTACCTCCTGTACCAGATCGGCACCTCGCTGTCGGCCGCGATCCCCGACATCCGCTTCCCCGGCCAGCACGTCCCCACCGACTACTTCCCGCAGGGCCCCTACCTGAATGGGCGCTACCGTGGGAAGGAAACCAACGACTGGACCTTCCTCGGCGACGGCCTGTCCCCCGAAGACAACGACCCGCTTACCGCCGACGACAGCGACCCGAGCGAGGGAATTAGCTCGATCCGCTGGTGGCACCCGACCTACCCTCCAGGAAGCTGACCAGCGAGGCGCACATCACCTGGTCGCGGTCACCCTTGCCGAAGCTGTGGGGACCCTGCCCGGCTTCGCCCGATTGCTCCGGGAACGCCCGGCGTCCAGAGAGGTGTTGAAGGTGCCAAAAGCTTGCATTTCAGGAAGCAGTAGGACAACGCCGAAGATGCAGGGCGAGCTCGAGGGCGAGACCGACCAGTGAGCTAAGCCTCGATCCACCGATGAGGTAAGGGCCGGCGTGACCCGCCGGCTCCTGAGGCCCTTGGCTCCGCCGTCCTGAACAGCGTCCGATGCGAGTCGAACACCGAGTAGGGGCGCAGCTTGCGCCCGTGCTTGCCGATCCGGGTCGCCTCCTGCGCCCGATAGGCCCGGACCGTCCCGACGTCGAGATCGGCGAAGCGGCGGACGCCGCAGGCCGCGACCCAGGCCAGGAAGGGGCTCACCAGGGCGTCGTCGGTCACCAATGTGCTCTCGGAGAGCATGTTGCCCTGCCGCTCCAGCCGATATTGCTGGTAGGCGGCTTCCAGCTGGGAGCGGGGCGGGGCTTCCGCCGCCGCACCTCCGGCACGAACCGTGACCTGCGGCTTTATGGAGCTCATCGTGGGCACCTCCTGGGGTTGAGGTCCTCGAGAAAGCCCCTTGTCTCCGCCTTTTCCCGTTGAATGCCCGCGTAACTCCCGCAGGCTTCCTCGGTGGTTACTCCGCCCCTTCCCCGATCGGGCGCGGGACCGCGGAAACCGCTAAGATCGAGCCCTGGTTCGGGGAGTAGCGTAGCCCGGCAGCGCACTTGGCTGGGGGCCAAGGGGTCGCGGGTTCAAATCCCGCCTCCCCGACCAACCTTCATCTAGACCCAAGATTCGTATTCGGCGGACCCTTCCGGTAACCGTTCGGGAGGGTGCCGGGAAGGCACCGGGAGCCGATCGGGAAGGTGCCGAAATAAGTGGGTCCGACGCCGGTCCGGCCACCTGGAGGGTCGGAGAATGCAACGCCAGATGAGGGTCTTGAAGGGCGGAGCGGCGGCGTCGACCGCGCGGGCACGCTCGGGCGTCGAGGCCGCGTATGACCACTTCCGGCTGGAACGCCAGGGCAACTTGGCGACCTCGGCCACGCTGGCGCACTACGACTACATGGTCGCGCCGTTCCTGCGCTGGCTGGAGGCGGAGCACCCAGACATCCGGCGCGTCGATGACCTGGACGTCAACGTGGTCCGTCGCTACCGGGCGTCGCTGGCCGCCGGCCGGCGCCGCGACGGCAAGCCGCTGGCGCCCAGGACGATCTTCGACTCGCACCGGGTGCTGATGACGTTCTTCCGCTGGGCGCGCGTCGAGGGCTACCAGGTCGATCCGCGCATCCTGGAGCTGAAGCGGCCCAAGGTACCGGAGCAGGAAGCGACCGTCTACCACATCGCCCAGGTCCGGCAGATCATCGCGGCCTGCAACCCGAAGCTGCCCCAGGAGGAACTCGCCGTGCGCATCCTGGTCGGCGCCGGCCTGCGGGAGTCGGAGCTCTGCGGGCTGGCGATCATGGGCACCGACGGGCTGCCGGACCTGATGCTCGACTCTGTGCAGCGTGGCCGGGTGGAGCTGCGCGTGCGCTGGGACGCGGGCGCCAAGGGCAAGAAGTCGCGGAGGGTGCCGATCACGCCCAAGCTGGCGGCGGCGATCAAGCGGTACGAGGCGCGGCAGCGGCCGAACGTGGAGTACCCGGAGCTGCTCATCAACCACGTGGGCCGGCCGTACCGGCGGTTCGGCGTCGACGAGATGATGGACCGCCTGAAGGAGCGCACCGGGTTCAGGGTGCACGCGCACGCGTTCCGGCACACGTTCGCGACGGTGGCAACGAAGCTCGGTTGGAACTTCGAGCACCTGCGCGCGGCAATGGGGCACGCAGACTACGCGGTACTCCAGCGGTACGTGCGTCTGGCGACGGAGCGGGACCTTGGGCCCTTGAAGGAATGGTCGGAGTTGATCGTCAAGAACCCATCGGTGGACGTGTAGATGCCGGCGCTCCGATCGTCCCCGGCCGCTCGGCGCTGCCGACTGAACTCATTCGGGATCGTCTCCGCCGCCCTCTTCGTCGCGAGGGGCTCTCCAGGGAGTCGAGACTGGGCACGCCAGCATGCGAACCACTTTTGCTCGGATCGAAGCATTCCCGATCTGCCTGGACCATGGATGACGGAGTAAATGAGGACGCTCGAATGGGTCGGAGTCCGCCCCCATCCCGGGCGAGTGCCTTTACTCCAAG